>NZ_JBSFNQ010000032.1:0-81560 GCF_053981115.1 Streptomyces sp. NPDC003691
TGCCCCTCCACCACATCCACATCACCCGCACCCAACCCCGCCGACCCCAACGCCGCCCGAATCACCCGCTCCTGCGAAGGACCATTCGGAGCCGTCAACCCATTCGACGCACCGTCCTGATTCACCGCCGAACCCCGCACCACCCCCAGCACCGGATGCCCCAGCCGGACCGCATCCGACAACCGCTCCACCAACAGCACCCCCGCCCCCTCGCCCCAGCCGGTGCCGTCGGCCCCGGCGGCGAAGGACTTGCAGCGGCCGTCCGGTGACAGGCCGCCCTGGCGGTTCATATCGACGAACGTGTCCGCCGTGGACATCACGGTGACGCCCCCTGCCAGGGCCAGGGTGCATTCGCCGGACCTCAGGGCCTGGGCCGCGAGGTGCAGCGCCACCAGCGACGACGAACACGCCGTATCCACCGTCACCGCCGGGCCCTCCAGACCGAAGGCATACGCCACCCGCCCGGACACCACGGCGGTGTGCCCGCCGTTGCCGAGATAGCCCGCGTACTCCTCCGGTATCTCGCCGGGCCGGGTCGCCCAGTCGTGGTACATGACCCCGGTGAAGACACCCGTAGCCGAACCATGGACCGAGCGGGGGTCGATGCCCGCCCGTTCGAACGCCTCCCAGGAGGTCTCCAGCATGATCCGCTGCTGGGGGTCCATGGCCACGGCCTCGCGCGGACCGATCCCGAAAAAGTCCGGGTCGAACAGGGCCGCGTCGTAAAGGAATCCGCCCTCCTTGGTGGCCGTCTTCCCGGGCTTTCCGGGCTCCGGGTCATACAGCTCGGCGATGTCCCAGCCCCGGTCGCCGGGGAAGTCGGCGATCGCGTCCCGGCCTTCGGCGACCAGCCGCCACAGGTCCTCCGGGGTGGTCACCCCGCCCGGGTAGCGGCAGGCCATACCGATGATCGCGATCGGTTCGTCGGACGCCGCGGGTGCCGCGGGCGGGGTGACCGCCCGCTCCGGGCCGTCCCGGAAGAGGCGGTCCCCGAGGTGTGCGGCGAGCGCGCGGGGCGTCGGATGGTCGAAGACGAGGGTGGCGGAGAGCCGCAGACCGGTGGCCGTGTGCAGGGCGTTCCGCAGCTCGACCGCGGCCAGCGAGTCGAAGCCGAGGTCGCTGAAGGCGCGTGCGGCGTCGATCGCGTCCGCTCCGGAGTGACCGAGAACGGCCGCGACCTGACCGCGCACCAGGTCGAGCAGGTGTTCCCGCCGCTGTTCGCCGGTGAGCCCGGCGAGCCGGGTGAGCTGCTGTGCGGCCGGTGCGGAGGCGGCCGCCCCCGGGCTGCCCGGGCCGGCCACCCGTCGGCCGGGCACCCGGGCCAGGGTCCGCAGCAGCGGTGGTACGCCGCCGGGCCCGGTGCGCAGGGCGTGGGCGTCGAACCGGAGGGGGGCGGTGAACGCCTCCCCGGAGCGCAGCGCGGCGTCCAGCAGGGCAAGGTTCTCGGCAACGGTGAGTTCGCGCAGGCCGAGGCGGGCGACCCGGTGTACGGCGACGTCGGAGAGTCCGGCGCCCATGCCGTGTTCGCGGGGCCAGAGTCCCCAGGCGATGGAGGTGGCGGGCAGTCCCGTCAACTGCCGCTGCCGGGCCAGGGCGTCCAGGAAGGTATTGGCCGCGGCGTAGTTGGCCTGCCCCGCGGCGTCCAGGAAGCCCGCGGCCGAGGAGAAGAGGACGAAGGCCCGGACGGGGAGGTCCCGGGTGAGTTCGTGGAGGTGCCAGGCGCCGTCGGCCTTGGGGGCGAAGACGGTGCCGATGCGGTCCGGGCCGAGGTCCTCGAAGGTGCCGTCGTCGACGGTGCCCGCCGCGTGCACGATTCCGGTGAGGGGGTGTTGGCGGGGGACGGTGTCGAGTACGCGGGAGAGCGCGTCCCGGTCGGCGACGTCGCAGGCCGTGATGGTGACGGCGGCTCCGGCGGCGGTGAGTTCGGAGCGCAGCCGTTCGGCGCCGGGTGCCCCGGTACCTCGGCGGGCGGCCAGGATCAGGTGTCGTACGCCGTGTTCGGTGACCAGGTGGCGGGCGACGAGTGCGCCGAGTCCGCCGGTGCCGCCGGTGATGAGCACGGTGCCGTCGCCGAAGCCGCCGAAGCCGCCGAAGTCGCCGGACGTACCCGCAGGACCAGCAAGACCCGCAGGACCCGCAGGACCGGCAGGATCAGCCGGACCGGCCGGTTCCGGCAGGGCAGCCTTCCGCCCCGGGGCCGCGGCGCGTACCAGCCGGGGGGCGAGCAGCCGGCCGTCGCGTACGGCCACCTCGGGCTCCCCGCAGGCCGCGGCCGCCCGGAGCAGTGGTGCGAGCGCTGCCGCTCCCCCGGCCGTCTCCGTACCGATGTCGACGAGCACCACCCGGCCCGGGTGCTCGGCCTGGGCCGCGCGGACCAGCCCCCACAGCGGGGCGGTGGCCAGTGCCGTATCAACGGGGGGCGCCGTCCAGAGCGCCGGTACGGCGTCGGCGGTGACCACCACCAGCCGGGCCGCCGCCGTCTGTTCGCCCGCCAGGAATTCCTGGAGCAGGGTCAGGGTCCGGGCCGTGGTGGCGCGGGCCGCGGTGTGCGGGGCGGGTTCGCCGGTGGCCGTCGGGGTGATCAGCACCAGGTCGGCACCGGCCGCCTCGGCCGGACCGGCCGCGGGCCGTGCGCCGAGGGCGTTGCCGAGGCCGTACGGGTCGGGTCCGGCGACGGACCAGGTGCCGGCCGGGGCGGGTTCGGTGAGCCGCAGTTCCGGCCAGTCGACGCGGAGGAGGGCACCCCTGGTGGCGGTGGGGCCGATCCGGGCGGCCTCGACGGACCGGACGGCCAGGGAGTCCACGGTCGCCACGGGTGTGCCGGTGGCGTCGGTGAGACGGACTCGGACGGTGTCGGGGCCGGTTGCGGTGATACGTACCCGGACCAGGTTTGCGCCGCCCGTGTGCAGGGTCACGCCGTGCCAGGCGACGGGGAGGGTGACCCGGCCGTCGGGCTGGGGCAGGGCGTGGCCGAGCGCATGGAGGGAGGCGTCGAGGAGAGCGGGGTGGAGACCGTATGCGCCGCCGTCGTGGCCCGGGGGCAGAGCGATCTCCGCGTAGGCCTCGCCCTCGGTTCGCCACAGGGCGCGCAGTCCCCGGAAGGCGGGCCCGTATCCGTACCCCTCCCCGGCGAGTTCGCCGTAGAAGCCGGTGACGTCGACCGGTTCCACGCCGGGCGGCGGCCAGACGGCCGCTTCCGGCCCCGGGGATGTTCCGGGCGTGGTGGCGGCGGGTGCCAGGACGCCCCCGGCGTGCCGGGTCCAGTCGTCGTCGGTGCTGTCCTCGGGGCGGGCGTGGATGGCGACCGTTCGCCGGCCGTCGGCGCCGGGTTCCCCGATGACGATCTGTACCGCCGTCCCGCCGTCGTCCGGCAGGCTCAGCGGCACCTCCAGGTCCAGGACCTCCACGGTGTCGCAGCCCGCCCGGTCGGCGGCGAGCAGCGCGAGTTCCACGAACGCGGTGCCGGGCAGCAGGGTGCTGTCCGCGATGGTGTGATCGGCCAGCCAGGGCTGGGTACGGGCCGAGAGGCGGCCGCTGAGCAGCATGCCGTCCCCGCCGGCCGGGGTCAGGGCCGCCCCGATCAGGGGGTGGCCGACGGGCTGCTGTCCGACGCCGCGGGCGTCGCCCGTGGTGCGCTCCGCGGTCAGCCAGTACCGCTCCCGCTGGAAGGGGTATGTCGGCAGGGCGATCCGCCGGGCCTCGGTGAACCGGGCGGCCCAGTCGACGTGCGCTCCCCGGACGTACGCCCGTGCGACGGCGGACAGGAGCCCGGTCTCCTCGTCGTGGTCGCGGCGCATGACGGGGACGAAGGAGCAGGCGGCGGGGTCGGCGGCGCACTCCTGTCCCATCGCCGAGAGCACTCCGTCGGGGCCCAGCTCCAGGAAGGTGGTGACGCCCGCGGCCTCCAGGAAGGCGATGCCGTCGGCGAAGAGCACGGGCCGTCGGATGTGCTCCACCCAGTACTCGGGCGAGCGGAGCCGTTCGGTGGCGAGCAGGGAGCCGGTGACGTTGGAGACGACGGAGATGGCGGGCCGTTCGTAGGTCATCAGCTCGGCGATCCGGCGGAACTCGGCGAGCATCGGCTCCATCAGGGCCGAGTGGAAGGCGTGGCTGACGCGGAGGCGCCGGGTGCGGTGGCCGCGGGAGGCGAGTTCGGCGGCGGCCCGGAGGGTTCCGGTCTCGTCGCCGGATATCACCACCGCGGCGGGTCCGTTGACCGCGGCGAGGTCGACACCGGGCACGGTCCGGAGCAGCTCCAGGACCTCGTCGGCGGGCGCTCCGACGGCCACCATGGCGCCTGTTTCCGGGAGTTCGTCCATGAGGCGGCCGCGGGCGGCCACCAGCATGGCCGCGTCGGGGAGGCCGAGGACTCCCGCGACATGGGCCGCGGTGAGTTCGCCGACCGAGTGCCCGGCGACGAAGTCGGGGCGCAGCCCCCAGGACTCGACCAGTCTGTAGAGCGCGGTCTCCAGGGCGAACAGTGCGGGCTGGGCGTACGCCGTCCGGTCGAGGAGTGCCGTCTTCGCCGGGTCGTCGTCGGCGAAGAGCACATCCCACAGGGAGTGTTCGAGCTGGAGGTCGAGATGGCCGATCGCCTCGTCGAGCGCCCGGGCGAAGCGCGGGTGGGCGTCGTAGAGGCGGCGGCCCATGGCGTACCGCTGGCTGCCCTGGCCGGTGAAGAGGAAGGCGAGTCCGCCGCCGGTGGCCGCGCCGGTGACCAGCGCGGGGTGGGTTTCACCGGCGGCGGCGGCGGTCAGTGCGGCCCGGAGTTCGCCGTCGTCCCGGGCGAGGAGTACGGCCCGGTGCGGCATGGCGGCGCGGCCGGTGGCGAGGGTGTGTCCGAGGTCGTCCCGCCGGGGGCGGGGTTCGGTGCGTACGGTGTCCAGCAGGTTCCTGGCCTGGGCCCGCAGGGCCGGGGCGGAGCGGGCGGCGAAGGCGGTGGGCAGCGGCCCCTCGGGCAGTGGCTTCCGCTCGGGGAGGGGTTCGGCGGGCGGTGGCTCCTCCACGACGAGATGGGCGTTGGTGCCGCTGACGCCGAAGGCGGAGATCCCGGCGCGGCGGGGGCGGTCGCCCGGCGGCCAGGGCACGGCTTCGGTCAGCAGGCGGACGGTTCCGGCGGACCAGTCGACATGCGGGGTGGGGGTGTCGACATGGAGCGTCGGCGGCAGTACCCCGTACCGCATCGCCATGATCATTTTGATGAGTCCGGCGGCGCCCGCCGCGGACTGGCTGTGCCCGATGTTGGATTTCACCGAGCCCAGCCGGAGCGGGTGCTCGGGCGAGTGCGCGGTGCCGTAGGCGGCGATCAGTGCCCGGGCCTCGATGGGATCGCCGAGGGTGGTGGCGGTGCCGTGCGCCTCGACGGCGTCGACGTCGGCCGGGCCGAGTCCGGCGTTGGCCAGGGCCTGCCGGATGACGCGCTGCTGTGCGAGTCCGTTGGGCGCGGTGAGTCCGTTGCTGGCGCCGTCCGAGTTGATGGCGGTGCCGCGGACGACGGCGAGCACCGGATGGCCGAGGCGGCGGGCGTCGGAGAGCCGGGCGAGGACGAACACGGCGGCGCCCTCGGACCAGGCGGTGCCGTTGGCCGCGGCGGCGAAGGGGCGGCAGATCCCGTCGGGGGAGAGTCCGCGCTGGCGGCTGAAGGAGGTGAAGGCCCCGGGGTGGACCATGACGGACGCGGCGCCGGTGAGCGCCAGGTCGCATTCGCCGGCGCGCAGTGACTGGACGGCGAGGTGGAGGGCGACCAGCGCGCTGGAGCATGCCGTGTCCACGCTGAGGGTCGGGCCCTCGCTGCCCAGGACATAGGCGACCCGTCCGGAGAGGACGCTCGGGGAGTTGCCGGTCATCAGATAGCCGTCGAGGCCGTCCGGGGCCTCGTGCAGCGGCATGCCGTAGTCCTGCGGGTCGGCGCCGATGAACACGCCGGAGCCGCTGCCGCGCAGGGTGTCGGGGTTGATCCCGGCGTGTTCCAGGGCCTCCCACGCGGTCTCCAGGACGAGCCGCTGCTGGGGTTCCATGGCCAGTGCCTCGCGGGGGCTGATGCCGAAGAACCCGGCGTCGAAGTCCGCCGCGCCGCGGAGGAATCCGCCGTGGCGGACATAGGTGGAACCGGGGGTCGCGGGGTCGGGGTCGTAGAGCCGTTCGAGGTCCCAGCCGCGGTCGTCCGGGAACTCCTCCACCACCTGCCGGGCCCCGGCGACCAGGTGCCACAGCTGGTCCGGGGAGGCCACCCCGCCGGGGAAGCGGCAGCCGATACCGAGGACGGCGACCGGCTCGTCGGCGGCGGGGGGCGGCGCGGGGTCCCCGGCGGGGGGCGGCGCGGATTCGGCCGGGCCCATGAGTTCGGCGTCCAGATGGCGGGCCAGTCCGGCCGCCGTCGGGAAGTCGAAGGCGACGGTGGGCGGAAGGTCCAGTCCGGTGGCCGTGCCGAGCAGCCGCTGGAGCCTGACCAGGCCCAGGGAGTCCACGCCGAGTTCCCGGAACGGGCGGGCGGGGTCGACGGCCCCGGGCTCCTCGCCTGCCTCGCGGAGCACGGTGCGCGCCTGCTCGCGCACCAGCTCGACCAGGACTCGGATCCGCTCGGGTGCGGGCAGCGTTTTCAGCGTGTGTGCCGACGTCACGAGGTTCCTCCGCGATCTCTTCCCGCCTGCCGTTGCGGGTCACGATCGCGCAGCCGCCGCGGTACGGGCGCCCCTAACGACCCCTAAGGGTCAGGGGAGGTCCCGGGGCTCCCCGGCCACCTCCCCCGCCGCCTCCCCGGCCGCGTCCGCGGCCAGGCGGCGGCGGTCGATCTTCCGGTTGGAGTTCAGCGGGAACTCCGCCAGATGGGTGTACCGGCGGGGCAGCATGCCCGTGGGCAGGATGTCGCCGAGCCGTTTGGCGAGTTCGGCGGGCGGTACGGGGTCGCCGGTGTAGTAGACGACCAGTTCGGCGGTGCCGTTCGCGGGGCGGGTCACGGCGACCGCGTCCCGTACCCCGGGGCAGGAGGCGAGGGCGAACTCGACCTCGGCGGGCTCCACCCGCCAGCCGTTGACCTGGACCTGCGAGTCCCGGCGGCCCAGATAGACCAGTTCGCCGCCGGGCAGGGCGCGGACCAGGTCCCCGGTGCGGTACCAGGAGCGGCCGTCGTGCCGGAGGAACCGTCCGTCGTCGTCCCCGGGGTCGAGATAACCGGGGGTCGTCTGAGGTCCGGTGACACAGAGTTCGCCTTCATGGCCGGAGAACTGCCCGTCCGGGGCGAGGAGCAGATGGTCGTGGCCCTCGTGTACGGCGCCGATCGGGACGAGTCCGTTGACGCAGAGGTCCGGCGAGGTTCCGGGCGACCAGCGGTGGCCGGTGACGGTGAGGGTGAGTTCGGTGGGTCCGTAGAGGTTCTCGACGGCGGAGGAGGCTGCCGCGGCCTGCCAGTCGGCGACATCCGCCGCACGCAGTGCCTCGCCGGCGAACAGGCTCCAGCGCAGCGTCGGCATGGCGCCGGGGGTGAGGCAGCCGCCGCGGCGGGCCAGGGTGATGGCGCTCGGCGCGGAGAACCAGACGGTCAGGGCGCGTTCGGCGAAGAAGCCGGCGAGATCGCGGTAGGCCGTGGCCGGGACGGGATGGAGGCTCGCTCCGGCGCCCCAGGCGCAGAACATGTCGAACATCGCGCAGTCGAAGTTCAGGTCGAAGGTCTGGGAGAAGGCGTCGGCGGCGGTGAAGTCGTAGCGCCGGTCGGCGAGGCCGAAGTAGTGCCGCACCATGCCGTGGGTGATCGGCACGCCTTTGGGCCGGCCGGTGGAGCCCGAGGTGAAGAGGATGTACGCGGTGTCCCGGTCGCGCACCGGGACCGGGGCGGACAGGGGGCTCGCGGTCGCCGGGATCACCGGCAGGGAACCGTCGTCGCCGGCCCCCGGGGCGAGGACCGGCGGGCGGAGTCCGGTCCGGGCGAGTTCGCGCAGGGCGGCGAGGCCGGGCCCGTCGGCGATCACCGCGTCGGCCCGGGCCGCCGCCAGCATCCGGCGGGTGCGTTCGAGCGGGAAGCCCGCGTGCAGCGGGACCACGGTGGCTCCGGCGTACAGCGCGGCCAGGATGCCGGCGTAGCCGTCGATACCGCGGCCGGTCAGTACGCCGACGACGCCCGGGGGCCCGTCCGGCGCGGCGTGCAGCGCCCCGGCCCGGCGCAGGGCCAGTTCGTGCAGCTCGGAGTAGCTGACGGAGCGGGCGCCGATCCGCAGCGCGGTACCGGCGGGGGCGGCCGCCAGGCCCCGCAGGAAGCGTGCCGTCAGCGCGGATTCCACCAGGTCGGACATTCCGTCTCCAAACGAGTAAGGGGAGATAGGGGTTGCCGATGCCTCCGGTAGCGGTATTGCATCGCGAAGAACACAGTCGTGCCGGAACACAGTCATGTCGGAACACCGTCATGCCGTCTACCGTCTCTGATCCGGAGTCATCATGCTCGACACCAAGTTCGACGCCATACTGCGCCGATACCTTCCGTTTATTTCGGCTGCCGATACGCTCGACGAGGAAACTTCGCTCCGGGATTACGGTCTGGATTCCATGGCCACGGTGGAGCTGATCAGCGAACTGGAGGCGGAGTATCGGATCCGGTTCGTGGACGACCTGCTCAGCCTGGAAACATTCGCAACTCCCGGCCGGATCTGGGCCGGTATTTCGCGGATGACCACCGCACCCGCCGAATGACCCGGCGGATCGTCCGGCCGGGCCCGCCCCGGCACCCGGAGCTCCGGCGTACGCGTCTCTTCCGGGACGGGCGCCATACTGACGGGCACCGGGCCCGGCGGACACCCCTATCGACCCCAGAAGCCCCGGACCGGCACCGCAGCCCTGATGATTGACGGTTCAACGATAGCTACGCGGGAATAATTGAAGGAATGTCATCATCCGCTCGGCCGGGATCACCGGCCGCACCGCGCGACGCGCACGCAAATCAGCCCAAAATCAGTGCACTGTCAAGCAGTTTTAACAAAACCTAGGGAAACGCTTGCGCACCGCAGGTGGACGCGGCGCAATCAAGCGGAAAGTCCCCCGAGACAGTTGCGCCGCCCGAACCGTCGGACAAATAATGCGACCACCACGATGGACAGTATTGCGGCCAAGATCACCGGTCCGGCGGGTGGGCGCCCCGCATCCGGCCTCGGCCACCCGACGGTCCCCCCGCCGTTTCCGGGTGAACGCGACGGCGATTCACCGACGTCTCCCGTGCCGTGCGCAGGCGATTCACCTGCCCCACCCCCCGGTAAAACAACACTTTGCTTTTTCCGCATCGAAGGCAGAGCTCCCGTCGAGTGAGAGGGTCCACCAGGATGGGTCGGGTCGAGAACAAGGTCGCAGTGATCACCGGTGCCGCACGGGGCCAGGGCCGCAGCCATGCGGTGGAACTGGCCCGCCAGGGCGCCGATATCGTCGCCGTGGACCTCTGCAAGGAGATCGCGAACGCCGGCTATGCCATGGCCAGCAACGAGGACCTCGACGAGACCGCCAGACGGGTCCGCGAGACCGGACGCCGCGCGGTCGTGAAGTACGCCGACGTACGGGACTACGCCGCCATCCGCTCGGCCGTCGCCGAAGGCGTCGCGGAGCTCGACGGGGGTCTCGACGTACTCATCCCCAACGCGGGCATCCTCCCCATGGGCGAGGACGTCACCGTCGACGGCTTCGCCGCCAGCATCGACGTCAATCTGGTCGGGGTGCTCAACACCGTGCACGCCGCGCTGCCCTATCTGCGCGACGGCGCCTCGGTGATCCTCTCCGGCTCGATCGCCAGCCTGGTGCCGTCCGTCGGCGAGGAGGAGATCGCCGGCGCGGGCTACGTCGGCTACCGCTTCGGCAAGCAGGTCCTCGTCGAGTACATGAAGGAACTCACCCTCCAACTCGCCCCGCGCGGCATTCGGGTGAACTCCGTCCACCCGACTACCGTGGACACGGACATGGCCCGCAACGAGGCGATGTTCCGGACCTACCGCCCGGACCTGGAGAACCCGACCGTGGAGGACATCGCACCGATCCTGGCCACCATCCAGGCCATGCCCATCACCCATGTCTCCACCTCGGACGTCTCCCACGCCGTGGTCTACCTGGCCTCGGACGAATCGCGCTACGTCACCGGAACACAGCTGAGGATCGACGGAGGTGCCATCGCCAAACACCGCCTGTGAACGGGGCACGTGCCGTCGGCGTGCTGTCTCGCTCAATACGAGGAAAAGCCGAGTTCGGGGGTAGGCACACATGGCGAGAATGGGGTATGACGCAGCGTTGTCCCAACTACGGGCACTGCTTGCGGAAAGCATGACCGGCAACGGCGGACTGGCCCTGGTCGAGGGCGGTCTGGCCGGCGGCAAGACACATCTGCTGCACGAGTTCTCACGGCAGGCGGTGAAGTCGGGCGCCCTGGTGCTCGGCGCCACCGGTTCGCGGGCCGAACGCGAACTGCCGATGGGCATCATCGACCAGCTCTTCCGCAGCGCGGGCCCGGCGGTCTCCCTGCCGGAGCACGCCGCGCTGCTCACCGGCGGCCCGGAGGAACCGGCCGGGACCTGGGAATCGGGACAGCCTGCTCCGTACGGCACTCCGGACGCGAAGGCCCGCGAGCTCTGCGGGTTACTCCTGGAACTGTGCGCGGAGCAGCCGGTGGTACTCACCGTCGACGATGTGCAGTTCGCCGACGCGGCGTCGCTGCGGCTGCTGCTCTCGCTCCAGCGCAGGACGGCCGGCGCGCGGCTGCTGATCGTCCTCAGCGAATGGCACCGGGACAAGCCCACACTGCCCGGGTTCCGGGCCGAGCTGACCCGCCATCCGTACCGGCAGATCCGGCTCGCGCCGCTGTCGGCCGAGGACGTCTCCACCCTGCTGGCGAAGGAGGCGGGAATCACCGGACCGGCACCGCTGCTCGCCGGATACCACCGCCTCACCGGCGGCAATCCGATGCTGCTGCACGCGGCGATCGAGGACCGCCCGGGCACGGAACCGGACGATGACGCCCCGGACCGGGACGTACCCGCGGTCGGGGTCGCCTACGCCCAGGCGCTGCTCGCCTGTCTCTACCGGTGGGACGCCGAACTGCTCTGCACCGCCCGGGCCGCCGCGGTCCTCGGCGACCGCTCGACACCGGCCCTGATGGCCCAGCTCCTGGGCAGCAGGCCCGAGGAGACCGAGGGCCATATCCGGATCCTCGACGAAGCGGGGGTACTGCTGGGCGGCCGCGTCCGGCATCCGCGCGGCGAGACCGCGATCCTCGACGGCATGCCGCACGGCGAGCGGTCCGCGGTCCACACCCAGGCGGCACGGCTGCTGCACCAGCAGGGCACCGCCGCGATCGACGTGGCCCGGCATCTGCTCGCCGCCGACCAGGCACCGGGGCCATGGGCGGTGGCCGCGCTGCGCGACGCCTCCGAGCACGCGCTGGCCCAGGACGACACGGACACCGCGATCCGCTGTCTGGAGCTGGCGGTGGACGCGAGCAGCGACCCGCAGGAACGTCACTCCAGTATGTACGAACTGACCCGGGTCCTCTGGCGCGGGAATCCCGGGCTGGCCACCGCCTATCTGCCGTTGCTGCGCAGCGCGGCGGCGGCGGGACAGCTGCCGGCCGCCGCCGCCGTCACCGTCGTGCGGTATTCGCTGTGGCACGGGGAGGTCGAGGCGGCGGCCCGTACGGCGGCCGCGCTGGCCGGGACTCCGGAGGGGCTCGATCCGTGCGGCGCCGCCGAGCTGTCCGCCACGTTCCACTGGTACTTCGGCTCCGACCGGCGGCTGAAGGCGCCCGCCGCCGACCGGTCCCGTCCCCCGGTCCCGGCCCGGCTGGGCACCTGGGCGCACGCCGTCGACCGGATGACAACGTTCTGGGTACGCGGCGGCAGCGATACGGCCACCACGTCCGCCCGGCACATCCTCCAGAGCTGCCATGTCGGGGAGACCGCCCTGGAGGTGGTGGCGGGCGCCCTGCTCGCCCTGCGGTGCGGCAGCCAGCCGAAGCTTGCGCGCGCCTGGTGCGAGCGGCTCACCCAGGAGGCGGTCCGGTTCGGCGACACCACCTGGCAGGCGGTGCTCAGCGGTATCAGCGCGAGCATCGCGCTCCGGCTCGGCGATCTGGCCACCGCCGTCCAGCAGGCGGAGCGGGCGCTCCGGCTGCTGCCCGCCAAGGGCTGGGGCCTGCTGATCGGGCTGCCGCGCGCCACCCTGGTGGCCGCGCGCACCTGCCTGGGCGAGTACGAGGCCGCGGCCGAGGTACTGCGGCAGCCCGTACCGGACGCAATGTTCGAGACGTTCCTCGGGCTGTACTACCTGGAGGCGCGGGGCTCCTTCTTCCTCGCCACCGACCAGGCGCTCGCGGCGGGCGGCGACTTCCAGCTCTGCGGCAGGCTGATGCGCGAGATGGAGGTGGACCTGCCGACGCTCAACCGCTGGCGGAGCAATCTGGCCCAGGTCAATCTGGAGCTGGGCCATACCGCCGAGGCCAGGGAGCTGGTCCGGCAGCAGCTGGAGCGGGCACGCTCGGCGGACGTCCGGATCCGCGGGATCTCGCTGCGGGTCCTGGCCGCGGCCGGGGAATCGGCCGGGCGCCCGGCACTGCTGCGGCAGAGCGTCGAGTTCCTCACCGCGGCACAGGACTGGCTGGAGCTGGCCAAGGCGCTCAACGACCTCAGCCTGGCGCACCAGAAGCTGGGCGAGTACGACCAGGCCCGGCTGCTGGCGCGGCGCGCCACCCAGGTGACCCGGGCCTGTCTCGCGCCGGGGCTGCACACCGACGACGACGGCGACGCGGACCAGCGGACGGCCGCGCTGGCGGGCTGGCGCCAGGGCGACCACCAGACCCGGCAGGTGCTCAGCGAGGCGGAGCGGCGGGTCGCGGAGCTGGCGGCGCTCGGGCACACCAACCGGGAGATCGGCCAGATGCTCTGCATCACCGTCAGCACCGTCGAACAGCACCTCACCCGGGTCTACCGCAAGCTCGGCATCACCCGGCGCACCGATCTTCTCGCGGTGTACGAGCTGCACGGACACAGCGGCGCACAGCCGGACGGTCTCACCGGCCCGAACGGTCTGCTGCCCGCGGACCGCGAGGACATCGCGAGCTGAGACCACGGACAGCGGGTTGACGCGTTCGCGGGTTCCGGCCCGTGGGCGCGGGGGTGGCGCGCCGGGGATTCCGGCCCGCCGGCGCAGGGGTGGCGCGCCGGGCGTTCCGGCCCGTCGGCGCCGGGGGTGGCGGGCCGGGGATTCCGGCCCGCCGTTCGCCCGTCCCGGCCGGGGACCGTGCCCGTACCCGCGCCCGCGCCCGCCGGGATCCGTCAGTCAGGCCACCGCCCGCCGGGGCCGCGGGCGCAGGGCGGCCGCGGGTGTCAGGGGCACCACACCGAACCTGCTCCGGACGGCGTCCACCCGGCCCCACAGCCCGTCGGGTCCGGAGACCACCAGGCGTTCCACTCCCCGGTCGGCGAGGGCGGCCATGGCCGCCGGCCACCGTACGGTCCTGACGACACCGTCGAGCAGCAGTTGCCGTACGCCCGCCGCGGTGTCGACGAGCGTGCCGTCGTGGTCGCTGACGATCGGCAGCTCCGGATCGCGGATGTCGAGTTTGCCGACCAGTTCCCGTTCGATGGTCTCCCGCAGCGGGGCGAACACGGAGGCGTGCATCGGGGGCCGCATCGTGTACAGCGGCAGACCGCCCCCGGCGCGGAGGGCGCTCCGCAGCCGGTCGAGCGCGTGCTCGCGGACCGAGAGCATCCAGAAGTCGTCGTCGACCTGGCAGGCGATCTCGTACCATTCGTCCGCGTCGTCCAGCTCCCGCAGGATCTCCGCGAGCCGGGACTCCGGGGTGCGGGCGAAGGACTGGGTGACCACGTCGCCGTGTTCCCGGGCGAAGTACTCGTCGGCGCACTCGTTCCAGCCGGCCGTGAGCCGGACGGCCTCGGCGAAGTCGAGGGCCCCGGCGTAGACCGCGGCGGCGGTGCTGCCGAAGCTGGCCCCGGTGCAGAGTCCGGGCCGGACCTCCAGGGCGTCCTCGGCCCAGTGCGCCAGGGCCAGGCAGGTGACGAGGAAGGAGACCCGTTCACCGGCCGAGTACTCCCGCTCCGCCCGGCGGTAGCTGTCGACCAGCGAATGGCCGAGGGTGTCGTCGGCGATGGCGGTGAGCCGCCGCGCGAACGGGTTGATCAGCAGGAACCTGCCGAGGTCGGCGTACGGGCTGGCCTTGATTCCGGGGAAGGCGATCGCGGTCGCCGGGGCGCTCACGGCCCGGCCGCCTCGGGCCGTCCGCCCAGCAGTTCCCGGGCGATCGCCTCGATGTAGTCGGTCATGGTGGTGTCCCGGTCGAGATAGGGCACCAGCTCCCGGGTCCGCTCGTAGAGCCGGCGGGTACCGCTGGACAGTCCGCCGGCGCCGCCCCGGATATCGACCGCCTGGCAGGCGCAGAGCAGTTCGAAGGCGATGACGTACGTGGCGTTGTCCAGGGCCTCGCGGGCCTTGCGGGCCGCGACGAAGCCGAAGGACACGATGTCCTGGAAGTCGCCGGTGCTGGTCAGCGACTGGATGGACATCGGCATCGCCATGGCCCTGGTCTCCGCGGTCAGCGAGGCGGTCATGAACTGGCCGCCCATGAGCCCCAGCCGCAGGCCCGGGTTCTCCCGGCAGAGGAAGGCGGGCAGACCGTTGCTGTTGCTCTTGTCGAGGAAGCGGTCGATCCGGCGGTTGGCGAGATTGACCATCGTGGCCAGGGCGATGACCAGGTGGTCCATGGCCATGGCGACGTACTGGCCGTGGAAGTGGCCGTTGTGGAAGACGTCGTCCTCCTCGGGCACCACCAGCGGGTTGTCGTTGGAGGAGTTCAGCTCGCCCTCCAGGGTCTCCCCGACCCGGATCATGCTGTCGAGTACGGGACCCAGGATCTGGGGCGTGCAGCGGATCGAGTAGGCGTCCTCGATGGGCTGCGAGGCATGGGTGGCCGACTCCGCCATCTCACCGGCGAGGGCGGTCTCGGTGTCGCGTTCGTTGACCGCCATCGACGAATCCCGGAGGAGGTCCCACAGCCGCTCGGCGATCTCCCGCTGGCCCCGGTGGGGCTTGAGCCGGTGCACCCGGGGGTCGAAGGGCTTCGTCATACCCCGTAACCCCTCGACCGACAGTGCCGACACCGTCAGATAGGTGTCGAGCAGCCTGCGGGCCCGCGCGAAGACGAGGCTGCCGAGACCGACCATCCCGGAGGTGCCGTTGATCAGCGCCAGCCCCTCCTTGAAGCTGAGGGTCATCGGTTCCACCCCGGCCCTGGCCAGCGCCTCCGCCCCCGGCATGATCTCGCCGTCCAGCCGGGCCTTCCACTGGCCGACCCCGACCAGGGCGACGGCCGCCAGCGGCCCGAGGTCCCCGCTGGTGCCCAGCGAACCCTTCTCCGGCACACAGGGGGCGATGCCCGCGTTGTGCATCCGGATCAGCTTCGCCAGATTGGCCGGGGAGATGGCCGAGTTGCCCCGGGCCAGCGACACGATCCGGGAGAGCATCACGGCGCGCACCGTACGGTCGTCCAGATAGCGGCCCACGTTGGTGGCCACCGCGTTGATCAGGTTCTCCTGGAGCTCCCGGGCCATCGTCACCGGCACCAGCCAGTCGACGAAGCCGCCCATGCTGGTGTTCACCCCGTAGATGACGCGGCCGTCGCGGACGAACGTCTCCAGGGTCTCGCGGGAGGTGCGGACCCGCTGCCACACCTCCGCGTCCAGCTCGACCGGAACCGCCCCGGCCGACGCGGCGTCCAGCGTCTCCAGTGTCGTCCACTGGTCGGCCTTGATGGTGAGCGTCATAAGAGGGACCCTCCTGGATGCTGGTGCTGACGTCCCCGTGACGCCAGGGCGGGCAGTCACCAGTCAAACCAGTGGCTCCGGCCCGGTGCACTGCCATCGCCCCCTAAGGAGCGGCGGGCATCCCCTAGGTCCGGTCGGAAACACCTAGGTCCTCTCCGAAACGGCCCGGGGAAGCCCCGGTGGAGCCGCCCCGGCAGCGGACGGATGCCGCAGCGCCCGGGAGCGGGGGAACCGTCCCGGCCCGAAACCATAAAGTAAATCTTCAATAACCGAAGCTCTACTCACTCACACCCGTTGCCAAGAAGCCAAATGGCCTGAAAAAGTAAACACTTGCTAGCAGATCCAGAGTCCCGGAGCCGCTCAGAACGGGTGTCGCCATGTACTTGACCCAGTCGCTGCACCGCGCCTTCCAGCAGGCGCCGGACAGCACCATGACCGTGTGCGCCGACCGCGTCCGCACCGTACGGGAGGTCATGGACCGCGTGTCCCGCCTCGCCGGGGGCCTGCGCTCCCTCGGGGTCGGCGAAGGGGACCGGGTGGCCGTGCTCGCCATGAACTCCGACCACTACCACGAGGTCTTCTTCGCCTCCTGGTGGATCGGGGCCGCGGTGAACCCGGTCAATCTGCGCTGGAGCCCGGCGGAGATCGTCTACGCCCTCGACGACTCCGGCTCCGGGGTGCTACTGGTCGACGACGCCTTCGCGGGGCTCGTCCCCGAACTGCGGAGCCGGTGCCCGAAGCTCACCACCGTCCTGTACTGCGGCGACGGGCCCACCCCCGAAGGCACCCTGGGGTACGAGGAACTGCTCTCCGGCTCGGCCCCGGCCGAGGACCTGCGTGCCGGGGGCGACACCCTCGCCGCCCTGCTCTACACCGGCGGCACCACCGGATCGCCCAAGGGCGTCATGATCAGCCACCGGGGCCTGACGACCTCGACCCTGGGGGCACAGGCCACCACCTCGGCGGCCGTGGCCGACGGCACCCTTCTCGTGGTCACCCCGATGTTCCATATCGCGGGGCTGGTCGGCTGGCTGGGGCAGATCATCGCGGGCGGAACGATCGTCTTCCTGCCCTCCTTCACCCCCGAGAGCCTGTTCCGGGCCGTCAGCCGCCACCGGGTCACCGCCATGGGGCTCGTCCCCACGATGATCCAGATGCTGGTCGACCACCCGGCCGCCGACACCTGCGACCTGAGCAGCGTCCGCCGCATCGGCTACGGCGCGTCCGTGATCTCCGAATCCCTGCTCACCCGCGCCATGGACATGTTCCCGGGGGCCGAGTTCAGACAGCTCTACGGCATGACCGAGACCGCCGTCGTCACCACCCTCGGCCCCGGGGAGCACCGCACCGGCGGACGGCTGCTGCGCTCGGCCGGACGCGCCGCCCCCCACTGCGAGATCCGCGTGGTCGGCCCGGACGGCGCCGAACTCCCCCGCGGCCGGACCGGAGAACTGCTGTGCCGGGGCGACAATGTGATGCTCGGGTACTGGAACAGACCCGCCGAGACGGCCGCCGCGCTCCGCGGGGGCTGGATGCACACCGGTGACGGCGCCTATATCGACGAGGAGGGGTACGTCTTCATCACCGACCGCATCAAGGACATGATCATCACCGGCGGGGAGAACGTGTACCCCGCCGAGGTCGAGAACGCCCTCGCCCGGCACCCCGCCGTGGCCTCCTGCGCGGTCATCGGACTGCCCGACGAACGCTGGGGCGAGCGCGTGCACGCCGTCGTCGTCCTCAGACCCGGCGCCACCGCCACCGAGGCGGAACTGCGCGACCGTGCCCGGGAGACCATCGCGGGCTACAAGGTCCCGCGCAGCGTGGAATTCACCGGTGCCCTGCCGCTGTCCGGCGCGGGAAAGGTCCTGAAGCGCGAACTGCGCGCCGGGCGGATCGCCCGCCGGGAACCGCGTTAGGCAGATGCCCGGGGCGGTGCGGCCGGGGCGCCCGCGCGGCCCGGAGAGGACAACACCGCCGACTTCGCCGTCCCGCTGCGCGTTCGGGCCCGCGATCCTATGCTGGCCCGGAAGGCGGCGACGACCTTGGGGGGTCACGGATCATGAGCGCATCGGCCGGCAGAACGTCCTTACTGAAGTCGGGAGTCAAGCGGCTCCTGGCGCGTACCGGATTCGACATCGTACGCAGCACCAACAACCGGGGCGGCGTCGACGACTTCATCCCGTTCGAGGCGACGATGCGGGCCGCGCGGGCGGCCGGAATGTCCGTCGGCGACTATCTCGACGACGTGATGAACGGCACGCCCGGCGCCACCCGGTCCACGATCGACGAACTGCGTGCCCTCGGTGTCTTCGCGGCCGGCCCGAAGACGGTGCTGGAGATCGGCCCGGGGTCCGGACGGTATCTGGAGAAGACCCTCAAGGAGTGTTCGCCGGAGCGCTACGAGATCTATGAGACCGCCGCGCCGTGGGCCGCCTACCTGGTGGAGACGTTCGGCGTGGTCACCCGGCCGACCGAGGGATCCAGCCTGGCCGCCACCCCGGACGGCAGTATCGACCTGGTCCAGGCCCACAAGGTCTTCAACACCGTGACCTTCCTCTGTGCCGTCCGCTACTTCTTCGAGATGGCCCGGGTGGTACGGCCCGGTGGGCGGATCGTCTTCGACGTGATGACGGAGACCTGTCTGGACCCGGGGACGGTCCGCACCTGGGCGACGGAGGGCGGGGTGGGCCACGACTCGTATCCGGCCGCCATACCCCGGCAGACCTGCGTGGACCTCTTCGCCGACCTGGGCTGCACTCTGGAGGGCAGCTTCCTGGCGCCGTTGGGGGTCGCCACCACCGAGGTACTCGTCTTCGAGAAGAAGGCCTGACGCACGCGGGAGGCGGGACCGGTTGCCGGGAGGGGCGCGCCGCCGCTCCCGGTCCGCGGCGGGGTGGTGAACGGGTCAGGGAGTGAAGCGGCCCAGGTCGCCGCGGAGGCGCTGGGCCCGCAGGACCAGTTCGAGTTCGAAGCGGCGGTCGGGGTCGTCGATCTCGTCGCCCCACAGCTCCCGGATCTGGCGGAGCCGGTAGCGGACGGTCTGGGGGTGGACCCCGAGGCGCCCGGCGACCTCGGGGGCGCCGCCCCGGGTTTCCAGCCAGGCGAGCAGGGTTTCGGCGAGCCGCCGGGCATGGGTCCGGCCGCAGTGCGCGAGCGGTTCCAGGGCGCGGCGGGCCAGATCGTCGATCAGCTCCTCGGGCTGGAGCAGCACCAGGGCCTGGGTGTGGTCGGCGCAGTGCAGCACCTCCCCCGCCGGCAGCAGCCCGCGTTCCATGAGGCGTACCGCGGCCTCGGCCCAGCGCAGTGACTTCGCGGCGTCGACCAGCGGCACCGGCGGCCCGATCGCGCCCGCCCAGCCGGTCATGGCCCGCCGCAGCAGTTCGGGGCGGCCCGCCGCGTCCGGGTCGGGTACGACCATCCGGGGCTGTTCGGTCTCCATGTCCAGCAGGACGCCCTGCCCGACGGCGGGCGCGACGGCCTGGCGGGCGGGGCGCAGCAGCACCCCGGCGGAGACCTTGGCGGGCAGCGGCCAGCCGATCCGGGCGGCGCGTTCCGCGAGGGCGGCGGTGATCTCGTGCGGGCCCGCGGCGGGACGGGTGTGGTGCTCGGCGAGCAGGAGTTCCATCAGCTCGCGCTGGAGCCGGAGGCGCTCCCCGGCCTGCCGGGCGGCGGCCTCGGCATAGCCGCGGACCGACTGGTCGACGAGGCCGTCGAGATACTCGTAGCCCGCGTCGACCAGTTCGTACATGGCCGGCGGGGGGATGTCGATGCGCTGGCCGATCTCGGCGAGGCGCCGCCAGGTGAGGCGTACGCCGAGCCGGTAGATGGCCTGGAGGGAGTCCAGGCTGCGGCCGCCGATCCCCTCGCCGCGGCCGAAGTCCTGGAAGACCTCGGGGTGGACGCGGGGCCGCTCCTCGGCCGTCTCCAGATGCTGGACGAAGATCTCGATGGCGCGCCGGATGCCGATCAGGGACTTGGGTTCCCCCGAGTCGTCCAGGATGACCGGGACGTGCGGATACTCGCGGCGGATCTCCAGCAGGATCTCCTCGGCCAGCGTGGGCGCCTCGGCCATGGCGAGGGCCGCGAACTGACGCACCTTGGCGCGCGGTACGTCGTGCCAGGCCGAGCGGGCGCCGTGCGGCGGCACGGCGCGCTCCCCCGTGGCGGCGGCCGCGGAGGCGCCCGGGGGCCCGAGGGCCGGGATCGGGGACGGCACTGGTCAGCGCTCCTGCGGGGCCGTCTCGTAGGTCACGAGAGGAGTGTTGGGCTGTTCGGGGGTGGCATTGAGCAGCTCGACGATGCCGAGGGCGGCGCCCACGGCGAGGGCCGCGGCGGCCACGGCGGTGAGTGCTGCGGCGAACAGTCTGGGCATGCTGGGGTCCAGCCTCTCAGGTCGAAAGGTCGTCCCCACCCTGGGTGAACCACACGATCCGCGCCGGTGCCCACGAACTCCCCGGTCGTGAAGGCCCACGGGTCCCCGGTAGCGGGTTCCCGTGACGGCGTACGCCGGCCCCGACCGGCTGGGGTCAGTCTCAACAATGCATTGACACCTAGTCAAGGGTGCGCCTACGGTTCCCGGCCCATACCGCGCCTGCGCTTTTTCCTACCGCGCGCACACGTTCCGTCACCACGTGACAACGATTTTCCGACACCGTGTCGAGCCGTCTCGAACCCTTCTGGAGTGCCCGGATGCGACGTTCCACCTCACCGATTTCGCTCGTTCTGCTGGGCATCGGCACCTTCTTGCTGGTGCTGGCCGCGATGCTCGCCTGGTATGTCGAACCGCGGGCCCAGCGCACCCCCATCGACACCGATGTGACGACCGTCTTCACTGGTCAGGGGTCCTATTTCGATACGAAGAAGGTCCAGACCGTCACGGACGCCCAGCTCACCATCACCCGCAAGGTCCGCGGCGATGTGGCCGACAGCGCGGAGAGCGGCCGGGCCATCTGGGACGTGTCCACGAGCGTCGACACCGACGGCACCCTGCCCGCGGCCGATCCCAGCGACTCGCTCCTGTGGACGGTGGAACGCTGGGTGACCGACCGGAAGACCAACGCGCCCGTGCACTGCTGCGGGGAGACCCCCCGATTCGACGGCGAGGCGTATCTGAAGTTCCCGTTCAACGTGGAGGACCGTTCGTACCGCTGGTGGGACTCCACCCTGGGCGCCACCGTGGAGCTCAAGCGCGGGGGCGAGAAGTCGATCCAAGGCCACAAGGGATACCGGTTCACCGGCGAGGTCGACCCGGTGAAGACCGGCACGCGCCAGGTGCCCGCGGTGCTGGTCGGCTCGGACCAGGGCGGCCAGATCCTGGCCGAGGAGTGGTACGCCAACACCGGCATCGAGCTGGTCGTGGACCAGAAGACCGGGCGGATCCTGTTCGCGGCGATCGGGCCGCAGAAGACGCTGCGGGCGCCCGGCGCGGAGTCCTCCCAGAAGGACGTCGTCCTGCTGGCCAGCGACCGTATCGCGTTCACCGAGGAGACCCAGAAGAAGCAGGTCGAACTGGCGAGGGCCGACAACCGCAAGCTGCGGCTGGTGGGCGTGACGGCGCCCGCGGGAGCCGGCGGACTGGGCCTGCTGCTGGCCGTCGCGGGCACGTTCCTGGTGGCGCGGGGACGCCCCGGGGACACCACTTCGGTCACGGCCGTCGCGCCCGTACCGGAATCCTCACCCCGGTGATGAGGTACGCCGGGTAACAGGTGCGGAATTTGTCACCCCGGTGAGTAGCCGCAGCGAACCACGGGGCGAAAACTGTCCATCCCACCCACCCGAACACACGATCCGTGCGAAACCCCGTCACATCCGAGCGGCCCCGGCACCCTCCGGGGCGGCTCACCCGGACCGGAACCCCGCCGGAACCGCGCGCAGCGACCGTTGCTCCCCGGCACGGTTCCGGCCCCGGGTCCACCGGTCCCTCCCGCTTCACCCCGGTACCGCCGGGTACCTCCCCGGTACCCCCGTACCCCGCACCGTCACGTACCTTCTCGCACCGCCCCGCACCCCCGTTCACCGACCCCTCCTGCCGTCCCGCCGTCCCGGCGTCCGCCCGGCCCCGGGACCGCACCCGTCATCCGTCCGCCCCTCCGTGCCGAGAGTGATCCCGCACCACGACCGCCGCACGGTCCGCTTCCCGAGACGAGTCGGAGCACCAATGCCCCAGCACGTGCCCGCTTCGCTGCGCACGGCCGGTTCCCGGCCCGCTCAGCCCCCCGCGGCGCCGCCCGTCGAACCGCGCCGCATCGTGTTCCTCTCCCGCCGGGACCTCGGCAACTCCGCCGCCGGCGGTTCCGAACTCCTGGTCGACCGGCTGGCCGACGGCCTCACCCGCCTCGGGCACGAGGTCACCCTGGTCTGCGGCGGCCCGGCCGCCCGACGCGACTACCGGGTGGTGTCGGCGGGCGGCGACCTCGGGCACTTCCTGCGCGCCCGGGGCACCCTGGCCCGGCGGGTGGGCGAGTGCGATCTGCTGGTCGAGGTCTGCAACGGCATGCCGTATCTGGCACCGCTGTGGCATCGCGGTCCCACGCTCTGCCTGGTCAACCATGTCCACACCGATCTGTGGGACATGCGCTTCGGCGGCCGCGCCCTGGCGCCCGCCGGAATGCTCGGGCGGCGGCTGGAGCACTGGGCCCTCAAGGAGGCGCAGCGGCGGAACCTGATGGTCGCGGTCTCCCGGTCCACGGCCGGGGAGCTGCGCGGTATCGGCGTGGACCAGGACCGGATCCGCGTGGTGCACAACGGTGTCGAGGAGCCCGGGCCCGGGCATCCGCGCTCGCCGGAGCCGCTGTTCGTGGCGGTGGGCCGGCTGGTGGAGTACAAGCGGATCGACCTGCTGCTGCGGTTGTGGGAGCGGGTCAGGCCGGTGACCGGCGGACGGCTCGTCATCGTCGGCGACGGTCCGGAGCGGGACCGCCTGGAGCGGCTCGCGGGCGCCGGTGTGGAGTTCACCGGCCATGTCTCCGAGGCGGAGAAGCACCGGCTGCTCTGCTCGGCCTGGCTGCTGCTGCATCCGTCGGCGGTGGAGGGGTGGGGCCTGGTGGTCACGGAGGCCGCCGTCCGCTCGACCCCGACGGTCGGCTTCGACGTGCCCGGGCTGCGGGACTCGGTCGACGACGGGGTGACCGGGGTACTGGCCCGCGGGGAGAGCTCGTTCGCCGCCGCCTGGTGCTCGCTGGCCCTCAGCGAGGAGCGCCGGTCGGTGATGGGGCGGGCCGCCCGGGAGCTGGCCGCCGGATACACCTGGGAGAACACCGTACGGGCGTTCCGCGATGTCGCCGTGGAGGCCGTCGCCGTGGAGAACGCCGCCCGTGGCCGGGCCGGGGCGGCGGAGCGGCGGCCGGAAGCCCGGCGGAGCCCGGTACGCCGGGCGGGCGCGGTACCCCGGGAGAGCGCGATCCGCGCCCTGGCGGTCCCGCGGCCCGCCGTGCGCTCCCTGCGGAAGTGAGGATCCATGTCAGCCCCTGGTCCAAGAGTCCGCGCCGTCGCGGGCACCTCCGGCGTGCCACGGCCGACCTCTGGCCGGACGGCGCCGAAGGACCCCTCCTTCCGGCGCTCGCTGGCCCTGTTCCGGGCCTTCATGCGGGAGCGTGACGACCCCGAAACGTGCTATTCGCTGCTGGCGCGGGACACCGCCGACCAGATAGAGGCGTACGGCGGTCCGGTCGACGGGCGGATCGTCGTCGACATCGGCGGCGGGAGCGGGTACTTCACCGAGGAGTTCCGGCGGCGCGGCGCCCGCAGTTTCCTCTTCGAACCCGATCCGGGGGAGCTGGGGCCGGTCCCGCCCGAGGGCGCGGTCGCCGCGGACGGCTATCTGCTTCCGCTCGCGGACGGTTCGGCGGACGTATGCGTCTCGTCCAATGTCCTCGAACACGTCGACGATCCGCAGACCTTCCTCAGCGAGATGGTCCGCGTGACCCGCCCCGGCGGTCTGATCTACGTCTCGTTCACCAACTGGCTGTCCCCCTGGGGCGGTCATGAATGGGCGCCCTGGCACTATCTGGGCGCCGAGAAGGCACGGGCCCGCTACGAGCGGCGTACCGGCCGCCCCGCGAAACACACCCTCGGCGAGAACCTCTTCGCCGTCCATATCGGTCCCACCCTGCGCCAGGTACGGGCCAGGACCGATGTCACGGTGGTCGCCGCCCGGTCCCGCTACTGGCCGTTCCTGGCCGGTGCGGTCACCCGGGTGCCGGTCCTGCGTGAATTCGCTACCTGGAATCTCCTCCTCATTCTTCGGCGGTGTCCATGACCAGTACGGCCCCAGCGGCCCAGGCTCCCCCTCCGGCTGCCGCCCGGACGACCGGTGCGACCCAGGACCCGCCCGACGGGCCCCGGTCGCGGCGGTGGCTTCTGGGTTTCTGGGCCGTGGTGTTCGTGCTCTTCCTGGCGGTGTCGCCGGGGCGCATGACGTTCGAGACCAAACTCGGTGTCGCGGCCGACCCCTGGCGGTTCATGGCCGATCTGGGGCAGCTGTGGCAGGACCGCGGCGGCTTCGGCGGGCTCACCGACCAGTACATCGGGTACGCGTTCCCGATGCTCCCCTACTACGGCCTCACCGATCTGCTGCAGCTGCCGGTCTGGCTGGCGGAGCGGCTGTGGCTGTCGCTGGTGGTCGCCACCGCCTTCTGGGGAGCGCTGCGGCTGGCCGAGCGCCTGACCGTCGGGACCCGTTCGGCCCGACTGCTGGGCGCCGCGGTGTACGCCCTGTGGCCGACGTACACCATCGTCGTCGGGTCCACGTCGGCGGCCGCGCTGCCCGGCGCGCTGCTGCCGTGGGTGCTGCTGCCCCTCGTCGACGACCGGTACAGCGCGCGGGTCGCGGCACTGCGGTCCGCCGTACTGATCCCGTTCATGGGCGGCGTCAACGCGGCGTCGACCCTCGCGTCGCTGCTGCCGGTGGGGCTGTATCTGCTGTCCCGGCCGAACGGTCCGCGCAAGCTCCGGCTGATTCTCTGGTGGACGGCGGGGGTTCTGCTGGCGACGCTGTGGTGGGTGGTCCCGCTGCTGCTCCTCGGCGCGTACGGCGAGAACTTCCTGCCGTACATCGAGACGTCGCAGATCACCACGGACACCATGGCGGCGACCGAGACCCTGCGGGGCGCCGGCAACTGGGTGGCGTATCTGAACCTCGGCGAGGCCTGGCTGCCCGCGGGGTGGAGCGTCGCGGCCTCGGTTCCGGTCGTCCTGGCGTCCGCGCTGGCGGCCGCCCTGGGCCTCGCCGGGCTCGCCCGGCGGGATCTGCCGGAGCGCCGCTGGCTGGTGCTGACCGTGCTGACCGTCGCGCTGCTGACGCTCGCCGGGTACGCGGGGAAGTCCGGCGCGCCGTTCGCCGGGTCCGTACAGGACCTGCTGGACGGGGCGCTGGCGCCGTTCCGGAACATCTACAAGTTCCAGACGGGTCTGGCGCTCGCCCTGGTCCTCGGGCTCGTCCATCTCGTCGCCGTCGCCGAGCGGGAGCGCGGGGCCCGGCCCGGCCACGGGGTCCGGTGGGGTCGGCGTTACGCCCCGCTGATCGCGGGGGCGCTGGTGCTTCCCGGGCTGCTGCTGCCGTACGCCAACGGGTCGGTCCTGCAGCCGGGTTCGTTCCAGAAGCTGCCGACCTACTGGGAGGCCACGGCCGACTGGCTGAAGAAGAACTCCCCGGAGAGCCGGGCCCTGGTGGTCCCGGCGACCGCGCACGGCATCTACACCTGGGGCTCGCCCATCGACCAGCCCCTGGATGTGCTCGCCGACTCCCCGTGGGCCCAGCGCGACTACGTGCCCTTCGGTACGCCCGGCAACCGGCGTGCCATGGACGCCGTCGAGCAGGCCCTGCTGACCGGCGGTGAGATACCGGGGCTGCGGTCCTTCCTGGGCCGGGCGGGACTGCACTACGTGGTGGTCCGCAACGATCTGGACCCGGATCAGATCGGCTATGTGCCGACCCCGACCGTGAAGCGCGCCCTGGAGCAGTCCGGCTACGAGCGGGTCAAGGCCCTCGGCCCGGTGATGACCGGCGGCCGGATCGCCGACGACACCCCGCTCCAGGTCGAGGGGCTGTTCCCGCGGCAGCGGGCGGTGGAGATCTACGCTCCGGCGCGGACCGAGGAGCCCGGCCGGGCCGGGGTGTACGCCGCCGCCGACACGGCCGTGGTCTCCGGCGGACCGGAGTCGCTGCTGCCGATCGCCGCCGACGCGGCGGTGCGGAACCGTCCGACCGTACTGGCCGGGGACAAGCACCCCGGGGTCGACAAGCCCGCTTACCGGATCACCGCCGACGGGCTGCGGCGCGCCGACACCCGCTTCGGCCTGGTGAACACCAACACCTCGTACACGTACACCGAGGACGAGCGGAACCACTCCGACAGCGTGCAGGACCCCGGGGACGCGCCGCACCAGATCCTGCCGGTGAAGGGTGCCGGACGGCAGACGGTCGCGGAGCTGCGGGGCGCGCGTGAGGTGACGGCGTCCTCCAGCGGCAACTGGCTGTTCCATCTGCCGCAGTACGACCCGGTGAACGCCTTCGACGGGAACCCGGAGACGGCGTGGGCCACGGGTGTGCCCGGCAGCTCCGAGGGTCAGTGGCTGCGGATCGACTTCGACGGGAAGAAGGATCTGCCGTCGACGATCGACGTGACCCCGCTGCCGCGGGACGGTGTGCGGTCGGTCCCCACCCGGGTGAAGGTGGAGACCGAGCAGGACGACGTGATCAGTCCGCTGGCTGCCAACGGCAAGCCGCAGACCATCGCGGTCCCGCCCGGTGAGACGGGCTGGGTGAAGATCACCATCCTGGACGTCGAGTCCGGGCGGCCCGGTCTGGTCGGCGCGGGCTTCGCCGAGGTCGCCATTCCGGATGTCACCGTGACCCGGATGCTGAAGCTGCCGGTGGACGGCGCGGGTACGGACGCGACGGCCGACCTGGTGTCGCTGCACCGGGCGTCCGACCCGGGCGGGCTCTCCCCGTCCGGCACCGAGTCGGGGCTCCACCGCTCCTTCACCACGGAGACCCCGGGAACGTACGAGGTCGCGGCGAGCGCGGTACCGGTGCCCGGCGAGGCGCTGGACGAGCTGCTGTACAAGGTGGTGCCGAAGACCGCCGCGCAGGAGCGGATCGTCGCCACCGCCGAGTCCACCGCGAAGCTCGGTGCCGGGCTGTCGGCCCGGAATCTGACCGACGGCAATCTGGCGACCGCGTGGATCGCCGGGAACGAGCCGGTGGTCCGGCTGAAGTGGACCAAGCCCGCGAAGGTCGACTCCCTGGTGCTGGCCGGGGCCGGTGGACTGTCGTCCCGCCCGACGAAGATCGAGATCAGCTCGCCGCACGGCGCCGCGATCGCGAACGTCGACGACAACGGCTGGGCCCGGTTCGACACGATCACCACCAACGAGCTGGAGATCAGGGTCACCCGCACCGCTCCGGTGACCCTGCACAACCCGCTCGCCGACGAGGACCTCCAGCTCCCCGTGGGCCTGACCGAGGTGCATGTCCCGGCGCTCGCCGCGGCCCGCACCGCGCAGCTCCCCACCGATCAGCCGTTCGCGCTGATGTGCGGTGAGGGACCGGCCCTGCTGGTCGGCACAACCCTGCACCCGACCCGGGTGACGGGCACCGTGCGGGACCTGGTCGAGCGGCGGCCCGTCGAGGTGACGCTCTGCAAGGAGGGCACGCAGGAGACCGCCGGGCTGGACCTCGCGGCGGGCACGCACACGGTCGAGGCGGGGGACGCGGGTCCGCTCGCGATCACCGGGGTGTCGCTCACCCGGGGCGCCGCGGTGACGCCCGCCATGGCGGGCCGGGAGCTGACCGTCGGCGACTGGGAGGCCGACCGCCGCGAGGTGTCGGTCGGTCCGGGCGCGGCCTCGTATCTGACGACGTACGAGAACTTCAACGACGGCTGGAAGGCCACGCTGAACGGCAAGGAGCTCTCGCCGGTCCGGCTCGACGGCTGGCAGCAGGGCTTCGCGATCCCGGAGGGCGAGGGCGGTACGGTCGAGCTGTCGTACGAGCCGTCCCTGGTGTACGGGATCGGGCTGATCGGCGGCGGGGTGGCCCTGCTCGCGCTGATCGGTCTGGTGCTCTACCGCAGGCGTGAGGAGAACCCCGAGCGGGCGGCGGAGACCGCTCCGGCGCCCGTGCCGGACGGTCCCGGGACGGTCCTCGGGCTGGTGGCGCTGACCGTGGTGGCCGTGGTCGTCGCGGGCTGGTTCGCGCTGCTTGTCCCGGCGCTCGCGCTGATCGCCCTGCGGCGTCACGCACTGCTGGTGCCGATCGCCTTCGCGGCGATGGCGGCGGCCGGAATCGCGGCGGCCACCGGTGCCGGTGAGGCCCCGGCCGCCGGGGAGGGGGCGTTCGGGCACCCGGCCCAGGTGCTGGCGTTCATCGCGCTCTTCGCGGCGCTGGTGACGGTCGGCGGGTTCGGGCGGCGCGGGCAGGCGCCCGCGGCGGGTGCGGACTCCGGGACCTACCCGGACCTGCGGGCCGCCGGTCCCGACGGGGGTACGGAACACCCGGGGGCGCCCGCTCCCACTGCTCCGGGCACTCCCGGCGCGCCCGGTGCGCCTGCTGCTCCGGGCACCCCCGGTGCCCCCGGCGCTCCCGGAGGTGGCGTCAAGTGACACAGGAGGACGGGCCGTCGCGCTCCCTCGCGGCCGGGCGGCCCGTCCTCGTGCCGTTCCCGGTGGTCGACGAGATCACCCGGCACTGTCTCCGGGACGACGAGCCGGAGACCATCCATCTGGAGGTCCGGCTGCCGGGACGGCCCGACCGCGACCGGCTGCGGAGCGCGTTCCACGGCGCGCTCCGCAGCCATCCGCGCGCCCAGGTGCGCCAGGCGGCGGGCTCCTGGTACCGGCGCCGCTATTTCTGGGAGTTGACCGGGGAGCCGGACCGGGGTGTGGACGTGGTGACGTTCCCGGCTCCGGAACCCGACGCGCTGGAGCGGGCCAGGGCGCGCTGTCTGGCCTCGGCTCCCCCGCTGTCGGCGTCCCCGCCGCTGCGGCTCGAAGTCGTGGACGACCCCCGGCGGACCGGCGGTACGGTCCTGTTCCTCACCGTCAACCACACCGCGCTGGACGGCCCCGCGGCCCTGCGGGTCCTCGCGACCGCCGCCGCCCTGTACGGCGGCCGGCCGGACGACACCCCGGCGGCGCCCCCGGTCCGTACCGCCCCCGGGGACGGCGCCGCGGCCGCTCCGGGACCGTCTCCCTGGGCGCGGCCCGCCCGGGTGGCGCGCGGCACCCCGCCGGGTGTCCCCGGCAACGGGGTGCTGGTGGCCGGCCTGGACGTACCGCGCCGCCCGCCCGGCGCCGCGTACACCGTCAACGATCAGCTCCTGGTCGCCACCGCGCTGACCGTCGGCCGCTGGAACCGGGAGCACGGCGCCCGGCCCCGGCCGGTGCGGATCACCATGCCGGTGGACGACCGGCCGCGGGGCCCCGAAATGCCCATCGGGAACGGCACCCGGCTGGTCGAGGTCCCCTTCACCGCGGCCGAACTGGCCGCCGGCGAGGGGGGCACGGACGCCGTGGGCGCGCTGCTGCGCCGTACCGCGGGCCGTACCCGCGCCCTCAAAGCCGTACCCCGCCCGCAACTCGGCCACGGGCCCGCCCTGCTGACGGCCCCGGTGGTACCGGCGGCCTGGCGGGGCGCCGTCACACGCGGTCTGCGGCGGGCGGCGGGGCCGTGGACGTCCACGGTCCTGCTGAGCAACATCGGACGTGTCCCGTACGCCCTGGACTTCGGCGACGCGGGCCGCGCGGACGCCCTCTGGTTCTCGGCCCCCGCCCGGACACCCCGCGGCCTGAGTGTGACGGCGGCGTCCACCGGCGGGCGGCTGCACCTGGCGCTGCGCTGGTCGACGGAGCGCCTCGCCCACAAGGACGGGGCGCGGCTGCTGGAGCTGTTCGAGCGGTCGCTGGCCGCGACGGAGACGGCCACGACCGGGAACGGCGGGGCGACGGAAGGAAGCACGGGATGACGACAACGGCCCGGCCGCACACGGAAGCGGCCACGGGCACCGGCACGGACCCGGGCACGGCCCTCGCCGCGGACACCGGCACCGGCCCCGACCCGGCCGCGGCAACCGCTGCCGGCACGGGCCCGGAAACGGGCCCCGGCACCCACCCCGGCAGCACATCCGGCAAGGCCTCCGGCAACGGTCCCGGCACCAGCCCCGGCAACGCCTCCGGCGATACCGGTCCCGGCAGGGCACCCCGCG
Organism: Streptomyces sp. NPDC003691; assembly: GCF_053981115.1. NCBI lineage: Bacteria > Bacillati > Actinomycetota > Actinomycetes > Kitasatosporales > Streptomycetaceae > Streptomyces > Streptomyces sp. NPDC003691. Next base: position 29,999 of record NZ_JBSFNQ010000032.1, read on the forward strand.
GACTGCGGGAGTTCTACGAGAACCCGGCGGTGCCCGTCGCGTCCGGCGACGCCCGCAGTCTCCGCCAGGCCCGGATGCTCGCCGCCGCACTCGGCCCCGCCACCGCCCGGGCGGCCGTCGTCCTCGACGTCGGCTGCGGCGACGGGACGGCGGCGGCCACCGCGGCACCGCTGCTCACCGGGCACCGGGTCGTCGGGGTCGACTGGTCGCAGGACGCCCTGCGCCGGGCCCGGACCCGGCTCACCGACGTGGTCCGCGGCGATCTGGGCGCGGGCCGGCTGCCGTTCAGGTCCGGGGCGGCCGACGCCGTACTGTTCAGCGAGGTGATCGAGCATCTCGTCGACCCGGACACCGCGCTGGACGAGATACGGCGCGTACTGCGCCCCGGCGGGCATCTGATGTTGTCCACCCCCAATCTGGCCGCCTGGTACAACCGGGCCCTGCTGCTCGCCGGTGTGCAGCCCGTCTTCTCCGAGGTCAGCCTGCGCGGTATCCACGGCCGTCCCGGCAGCGAGGTCGTCGGACACCTCCGGCTCTACACGGCCAGGGCGCTGCGGGAGTTCGTGGCCGCGTCCGGTTTCGAAGTGGTGCGGGTGGCGGGCGCGCCGTTCCACGGGGTACCGCGTCCGCTGCGGCCGCTGGACCGGCTGGCGTGCGCGGCGCCCTCGCTCTCGTCGATCCTGCTGCTGCACGCGCGGAGGACGTAGGCCGTGTGGTGGGGGGTGACCGCCGCGCTGCTGGCGAACGTGCTCTACAGCACGGGCTTCGTCCTGCAGAAACGGGCGCTCGGGGGCATGCCCGCCGTCTCGGTCCGGGAGCCCGCCCGGCTGCTGCGGCAGGTCCTGGGGCGGCCGCTGTGGATCGGCGGCGCACTGGCGCTGGCCGCCGGGTTCGGAGCACAGCTGATCGTCTACCGGACCCTGCCGATCGCGGCCGCGCAGGGCATCTTCGTCTCCGGGCTGGTACTGCTCCTGCTGCTGTCGGCCCGGGTGCTCGGCGAGCGGACCACGGCGCGGGAGCGGTTCGCGATCGGCGCGATCCTCGGCGCCCTGGTGATGGTGGTCCTCTCCCTCTCCCCGGACACCGACACCGTGGGCGCCGACGCTCCGGTACCGCTGATCCTGCTGGTCTGTGTGCCGTTGCTGGCCGCCGGTGTCTGGCTGTACGCCGCCACCGAGCGCCGGGCCGGGCATCCGCACCGGAAACCGACCGCGGGGGTCGAGTACGCGGTCGCCCTCGGGCTGCTCTACGGAGTCAGCTCACTGGCGGTCAAGGGGCTGTCGGGCCTGCTGCCCGCACCCCTCGCCACGGCGGCCTCCCCCTACCCCTACCTCCTGCTGTTCACCGGCGCGTTCGGCCTGGTCATGTCCCAGGCCGCCCTGCAGCGCTGCCGGGTCTCCCTGATCGTGCCCGTGTGCACGACGGTGACGAGCGTGTTCACGGCCGTCCTGGGTACGTTCGCGTTCGGCGAGGCGCTGCCCGACGATCCGGCGCGGCTGGCGCTGCGGGTCGGGGGGACCCTGCTGGCCGTGTCCGTACTCCTCGTGATGCCGAAGCACGATCCGGCCGCCCCACCGTCCCCGTCGTCCCCGACGACCCCCGCTGAGGAGCTGACCGCCCATGAACGCCGATGACCCGCTGCTGGCCATCCTCGTCTGCCCGCTGGACAAGGGACCGCTGCTCCTGGTGAACTCCACGGCGCCGTCCTCCACCACGGCCCCGTCGGACGGCGACGCCCTGTACAACCCCCGGCTGCGCCGCCTCTATCCGATCGTGAACCGCGTCCCGCAACTGCGCCCGGCGTCCGGCATGCCGGTCTCGGACGAGGACCACGCCCGCCTGACCGGCCCGGCCGGCCCGACCGGCCCGAATGACAGCGCCCCGACGAGCGGCAGCGGTTCCCGGCGCTCCTGACGGGAAATTCCGTCGGGGAAATTCCGTGGCCTGCGGGGAACCGGGCCCGGCATCCTTCCTCCATGCACAGGGACGACGACCATCACCGGCGTACGAGGTACACGCTGTCCGATGCGGAGCACGGGCGGGGCTGGGGTGTGTGCGCCGAGGTGGACGGGCTGTTCGGGGAGCCCGGCCGGGGCACCTACGAGCTGTTCGGCTGGACCCCGTCGGCGGACGTACGCGGCTGGGTCGGCAGCAGGGTGTGGCTGGTTCCGGACGACGAGGCGCTCGGCCCCTGGTGTCTGGAGGACGCGGAGAGTCCGGGGCGCCGCCCGGGGGCCGACGGCCTGGTGCTCACCGGCCTCGACGACTACGAGGGCCCGCCCGAGGGGTACCGGGGCGAGGTGCGGGTGCATGACGGCCGCCGATGGCTGGGGTCCGGCCGGGAGTTGACCCGTATCCTCCCGGCCGCGCGAACCGCTCACCTGCTGGTCCTGCGGGGGCTCGCCCCGGGGGACCACTTGCGTGCGGCGCTGGCGAAGGGCACCCGGCGGGCGCTGGACCTGGGCGAGGCCACCCTGGAAGTGACCGACGACCGGGGCGACCCGCTGACCGATGTGCTGCTGCGGGCCACCGTCAAGTCCTGGGGGCCGTCGGCCTGCGGACCGGATCTGATCGACCTGGAGCTGGACGGGGGCCTCGACGTGCCGGTGCCCGCCCATGCCCGGCCGGTCTGGGAGCAGTGGTTCGCGGGCCCACCGGATGTCTCCGGAGCCTGGTCCGGTCTCGGCACCAGGTCGCGCGGCGCCTGGCACGATCTGGTCCGCGAACGCGCCTTTCAGCGCGTCCACCACGACCGCCCCGCCGGTCACGCCTATGTGCTCGACGGCCGGCACATCACCGACGTCCCGGGCCTGTATCTGGCCCTCGGTGAGGCCGTGAACGGGCCGGGCGGCTACTTCGGCAGTTGCCTGGACGCCGTGGTCGACTGCCTGCGCGGCACGTTCGGCTACACCGCCCCGGCGACCCTGCTCTGGCGGGACGCGGCGGTCGCGCGCGAGCGTCTGTCCCCGGCCCTGACACCGGAGGGCGAGCCGTACGACCTGTTCGCGGAAGTCCTCGCGGTACTGGCCGAGGGCGGTATGCGCGTCACCACGGCATAAGCCGTCTCCCGCGCGACGCGTGCGTCAGCGTCCGTTCCGCGTCGTCCCGCCGCCGGGCCGGAACCGTACGGCGGGACCGGCCGACCGGACCTCGGCGTCCGGTGCCAGGTGCAGACCGGCCAGGGTAAGGAATTCGCCGAGCCCGATCCGGCCGCCGCCGGTTCCGTCGTCCCACCGGCTCAGCAGTCCCGACGCTTCACCGTCCCAGGTATCCGTGTCCTCGCCCGGGTGCTCCTCGACGATTCCCTCGCCGTGCCGGTACCTCAGGTACAGGTACCGGCCGTCGGCCGTCCAGGCGTCCCACTGCGCCGGAAACTCCGCGCTGGTCTCCACGACCCGGACCAGGGCCGTGTCCTCGGGGAGAACGGTCTCGACGACGATGAGTTCGTCATCGAGGGCGAGCAGCCTGATGGTCCCCTCGGGAAAGCAGAGCGCGAGACCGGCGGGGAAGCGGACCCGGCCGTCGTCGTAGCGGATCTCCCGGACCGTACCGATCGGCTCTCCGAGGTACCGGGTCAGAGGCGTCTCGGGCGTATCCGTCTCGACCAGGACACTGCCGTATTCGCCCATGGAGTACGGCTCGTGCGGCCGGTCGGTACGCAACGACAGACCGGTTCCGGGGGTGTGGCACTGCACGGGACCCAGCCCCTCCAGGTGCAGCCACAGGTGCAGCAGCGACCGGTCCTCGTCGCCGTAGCGATGCCAGGACGTGGTCACCCGCAGCAGCCGCTTCCCCACGAGGTCCTCGGCGGACACCTTCACTCGGTCGGTCATCCGCCGATGCTCGCACGGCTCCGGCCGGGGAGCATCCGAGTTGTCCTGCCCCCTGGACTCCGGCCGTCGACGGACGGGGCGGTCCCTGCGCACCCCCCGGTGTCGTCCGTCCGCCTCAGGACAGCAGCAGTACGCCGCCCGCGGCGGCCATCACCGCGGCGGTGGTGCCGTGGATACCGTAGTACGCCCTGGCGGGGCCGCCGCTGCGCCTGGTGATGAGCGCGTCGCCGGACGCCACTGCCGAGCCCGCCAGCATCATCCAGCCGTGCAGAGCAGTGCTGCCGCCGAGCAGCACGACCAGCAGGAAGAGCCCCGAGCCGATGTCCCGGACGCCCTTGACGGAGAGCCAGGCCCGGAAGACGGGGTCATCGGTGCGGGTGCCGGGGATTCCGAAGTCCGCCGCTGCCTGCGGGACCCGTAGGCAGCGGACACCGATGACGATGATGCCGACGGCGATCGACCAGGTGATGACGGTGGCGACAGTGGTAGCGGCACCGGGCACGGCGGACCCTCCTCTGCTCACGCGGCGCCGGGCGCTGCCGAGCGCCGCTCGGGTTTCCGGCGATGCTAGATATAGCGCTGGCCCGATGTCTAGCAGTGCTAGAATTTTGCTCGTGTCAATCATTCGGAACCGCCGCGAGCGGGAGCGGGCCGAGCGCCGCCGCCTGATCCTCGCCGTGGCACGTGAACTGGCCGAGGCCGAGGGCTGGGAGGCGGTCACCACCCGCCGCCTCGCCGAGGGTGTGGAGTACAGCCAGCCGGTCCTCTACAGCCACTTCAAGGGCAAGGACGCCATTGTCGCGGCCGTCGCCGAGGAGGGCTTCGCCGAGCTTGCCGAGAAGCTGCACCGGGCCCGTACCGCCGCCCGCGGAACCGATCCGCGGCGCGGTCTGCGCGCCGTATGCCGGGCCTATCTGCGCTTCGCCGTCGACCATCCGGCCCTCTACCGGGCGATGTTCGTCATGCCGACACAGCTCGTGTTCGCCGCCGACGAGACGCCCGCGGCGCTGCGCGCGGCCTTCGACGCCTTCGTGGCGGCGCTGCCCGAGGGAACGGCGGACCGCGAGGCGCGTGCCGAACTGCTGTGGGCCGCCCTCCACGGGATCTCCGCCCTGTCGGCGACCGGGCGCGTCCCGGCGCACGGCGAGAGCACCCGGCTGGACCTGCTGGTCGAAGGGATCGCCCCGGGCGGCCGGTAGCGCCTGCCGCACCGCCCGGGGCGAGATATCTCGTCCTCGGCGGGGGTCGTAGCCCCCGCCGCTCGCGGCCGGCCCCGGCTGCCGTACAGGCCGCGAGGGCCGGTCAGTTGCCGGTGGCGAGAATGTGCGCGTCACCCGTGGGCAGGCCGGTGATGCCGACCTTGCGGGCGTTCACACCGAGGGAGTTCCAGCCCTGCCAACTGCCGGATGCGTAGCGGATGTTGTGGCGGACGGTGGTGCCGCCCGCGATCGTGAGGACCTGGACATCGCCGTTGGGCATCGCGGCGAGGGCCGCCTCCGTCACCGAGCCGATTCCGGCGACGTTCCCCCAGGCCTGCCAGCTGCCGCCGACGAAGCGGGTGGTGTGGTAGAGACCGCCGTCGTCGCCGATCGCGAGGAACTGGGCGTCGCCGTTCGGCAGACCCGCGACGGCGAGGCCGGAGGCTTCGAAGTGGGGAGCGCCGCCGTAGCCCGCGACCGCGTTCCATCCTTGCCAGCTGCCGTTCGCGTAGCGCGCGTTGTGGTAGACCTTGCCGTCGAGACCGACGATGCCGAGCTGGAGATCACCGTTCGGCATGCCCGTCGCGGTGACCTTCCGCGCGCCCCACTGGGAGACGGCGGACCAGCCCTGCCAGCCGCCGTCGGCCCGGCGGATGTTGTGGTAGACGATGCCGTCGTTGCCGACGGCGACGACGTGCGCGTCGCCGTTGGGCATACCGGCGACGGCTGCCTCCGTGGCGGCGAACCGGGGAGCCCCGTTGTATCCGCCCAGGGGCTGCCAGCCCGTCCAGGTGCCGTTGGCGTAGCGGGCGTTGTGGTACAGGTTGCCGTCGGTTCCGGTGCCGAGGACCTGGACGGAGCCGTCCGGTGTCGAGGTGATGGACTGCCGGCTGCCTTCGAACCGCGCGGCGCCGTTGTAGCCGTGCAGCGGGGCGAACGACGTCCAGTGCCCGGTGGCGGCGCGAACCGCGTGGCGGAACTCTCCGGCGTCGGCCGGGGCCGGGTAGGGGTCGGCGTGATCGTTTCCGAGGCCGGCCTCGCGGCCGCATTTGGGCCAGGCGCCGGGCCCCTGGGCGGCCAGGACCTTCTCGGCGATCAGGATCTGCTGCTGCTTGGTCGCCTCGTGGGCGTAGGCCGCGTACTGTCCGCCCTCGAAGGCGTCCCAGGTGCTCTTGGCGAACTGGAGCCCGCCGTAGTACTTGGGCGTGGTGTTGCTCACGATGTGCCAGTTGCCGCTGCTCTCGCACTGGGCGACCTTGTCCCAGGTGGCCACCGAAGCGGCCGAGGCGGAGGGGGCCGTGAATCCGGCGAGGAGGAGGGCGGCGATTACGGGGACGCCGGGCAGGGCGCGGGACGGTCGGGGACGGCGCATGGGTGGATCGGCTCCTGTCGTAGGGCACGGCCGGGGGCCCGCGCCGATCGGCGGAACGGCGGAGCGGCGCGGGGCACCGGGTGGCGGGGAAGGGGGTTCGGTCAGCGGGCGGTGGCGAGTACCTGGGCGGTGCCGTCCGGCATACCGGCGATCGCGACCCGGTGCGCGGCGAACCGCGGCGCACCGTTGTAGCCGTTCAGCGGGGCCGGAACGTCCCAGTGGCCGGAGGCCGAGCGGATGCCGTGGTAGACGTTGCCGTCGTTGCCGACGGCCAGCAGTTGTGCCGCGCCGTTCGGCGTCGTGGTGATCGCGATGTCCGAGGCCGAAAGGCGGGACGCGCCTCCGGCGCCGCCGAGCGGGGCGAACTCGGTCCAGGTTCCGTCGGCCCGCCGGATGCGGTGGTAGGCGTTGTGGTCGTTGCCGATGGCCACGATATGGGCGGAACCGTCGGGGGCACCGGCGATCGAGACGACGGAGGCGGTCATCCGGCTGCCGCCCCCGTAACCGTTGAGGGGCTCGAAGCCGGTCCAGGAGCCATTGGGGTAGCGGGCGTTGTGGTAGACGTTCCTGTCGTTGCCGACCGCGAGGACCTGAGCCGAGCCGTCCGGGGTGGTGGTGACGGACACATCGGCCGCCGCGAAGCGGGCGGCCCCGGCGTAGCCGCCGAGCGGTTCGAACGCGTTCCACTGGCCACTGGCGAGCCGGATGGTGTGGTAGAGGTTGCCGTCGTTGCCGACCGCGAGGACGTGTGCCGAGCCGTCGGGCGCACCCGCGAGGGAGGTGGCGGCCGCGGCGAACCGGGAGGCGCCGTCGTATCCGGCGAGCGGGGCGAAGCCGGTCCAGGTGCCGCTGCTGTAGCGGGCGTTGTGGTACAGGTTGCCGTCCGTGCCGACACCGAGGACCTGGGACGAGCCGTCCGCTGTGCCGGTGATGGCCACGCCGTTCCCGTAGAAGGACGGGGCCCCGGCATAGCCGTTCAGCGGGGCGAAGCCGGTCCATGAACCGTCGGCCCGCCGGTACTGGTGGAAGAAGCGGCCCTGGGACTCGGAGGGCTGACCGGCGTCGTCCACGATCCGGCGGTACCGGAATGCCTTCATCCCCCTGGTTCCCAAATTCGCGAGAGTCACCTCGCGCTGGCGGGTGGGGCCCGCCGTGCTCCACTGCTCCATGATGACGGCGGTCGTGCGGTTGCTGTCCGTCCACCGGACGAAGAGCATCACATGAGTCTCAATGTTGTTGAAGACGTCGCCCGGCTGCGCGTCCTGGAGGTTCGGCAGCTCCTGGGAGACTCCAGGCAGAGTCCAGGTGACGTAGCTGTGGGGGAGCTGCCAGGCCATGGAGACGAATCCCGAACAGTCCTGCCGGTAGCGGCCTCCGGTCCGGCTGTCGTACCACCAGCCGTACGGCGCTGTGGTTCCGTTGGGGCTGTACGGGACTTGGAGGTCCACCCAGACCTTGCCACGGGCCAGTACCTGGGAGCGGGTGACCTGCCCGCCGGTGGACGCCCCGTTGCCCAGAAGGCCGGTGGAGGTGACTGGGTAGTATCTGCCCACCAGGCTCCCGTCTGCCGGTGCGGCGACGGCCCTCGATACGGCACCGGTGGCCAGGGGGACAAAACCGGCGGCCGCCAGTGCGCCGGCACCACGGAGTATCGAGCGTCTGCTGGGCATGTTTCTCCTCGGAACGTTGGTGAGGGATATGCGGTACGCGTCACGGAGCCGGATGAACCACGGCCGGACGCGGGATGGTTCCTGCCACGGCGGTGTCCGCCGCCGGTGACCGGGGCGGGGCAGGGCGGGCGGTGACCTGTGCCCCGTCCGGGCGCCGGGACGGAAGAGGGCCGCCCCGGAACCGTCCCGGTCCGGCCGTCGCCCGCAACCCGCCCGCCGCGGGGGACGGCCGGACCTCGGTACCGGTCCCGCGGCCGGCTGCGCCGCGTGCGCAGCGGGATACCCCGGGCGTTCCCCGTACTTCCCCCCTTCTTCGCCCAGGGCACCGTGCACCGGCCGGACCGGCTGACACGAAGGTAGGCGGCGGCCCGGCGGGCCGGTATCTCAGCGGTGCACGGTCGTGCGACACGGCTCCTTCACCGGTGCATGGTTACCGTCGGGCGAGGTGGGCGGAGGCGGTTCCGGTCGCCGGTGCGCACAGTTCGTCGAGGGCGGTGAAGGCGGCGACCAGCTCGTAGAGATCGCTGCCCCCGGCGATCAGCCGCTTGTCCAGCAGCAGCTCCGCACTGCGGAGATGGTCGCGGACGGTCTGGGGGTGCAGGTCGAGACGCCGGGCCGCGGGGTCGACGCCGCAGTTCTCCTCGATCCATACGCACAGCGTCCGGCGGAGGTCGCGGTCGTCGTCGGCGAGCGGAGCGAGGACATGGTCCGCCCAGTCGCGGACACGTGCTCCCGTCAGGAGGTGGCGCAGACGGGGCGCCTCGCCCGAGCCTCGTTCGGCGGTGCTCTGCAGGTCCTTGAAGTTCAGCGCGATATGCAGCGTGGCGCGCGTGCGCACGTCGTCGAGGTCGGCGCCGAGCAGGGCCGCGGCACGTGCCATCCGGGCCCGGACGGTGTTACGGCTCACCCCGAGGATCTTCGCGGAGCTGACCGCCGTGTAGCGCAACCCCAGGGACATCGTGGTCATCAGCCGGACATGCTCCTGGAGCGGCACGGTGTAGAGCGGGCTCAGTGTGCTCAGCGCCCATGAGCCCGCCCGGTCCGGTTCGAGGAGATCCGACAGGTTCGTACGAGCGCGGTGCCCGACCGACGGGCGGAGGGCGAGCTTGGCCGCGACGAGATTCCGGCAGGCGTTCTGGTACGCCGCTTCGGCACCGGCGGGCGGGTACCAGCTGCTGCTGCCCAGATGGACGGTGCTCCGGTCGGCGGCGTAGGCGGACAGCGTTCGCTTCACCTGTCCCGCCTCCGGGCCGGTGACGAACGGGGCGACGACGACCGCCCGGCCGGGATGGCTCGGGCACGGCACCACGAGGGCCTGCCCGCCCACCAGGGCGTCGCATTCCCGGACCGTCGCCTCCCGTACACCGGCGGCCGTCTCCAGCACCAGGACGGTCACCCACGGGGTGTCCAGCAGGCCCGGCCGCACCCCCGCCACGGCACGCCGGGCCGACGACACCTCGCCCATCACGAGGAACTGCCAGACCGCCGACTGCAAATGGCCGACGGCCTCGTCCGCCCTACGCCGGTCCGCGTTCGCCTCCGCCGCGCGCAGCAGCAGTTCCAGCACCGTGGCGGCATGGCCGACGAGTGCCGCCGACTCCGGGTCGAAGGGCGCGTCCCGGGCGACGACGAGAACCGGATGGGGGCCGGCGGGCCCCAGGGCGAGCAGCCGCAGCCATCGGCCGTCCTCCTCCACCGCCGCGGACCGCGGATGGCCCGTGGCCATGGAGCGCACCAGTGGTCCGCCGCCTTCGGCGTCCGCGTCCCTCAACACGGCCGAACCCCCGACCGTTCTGCCCAGCCAGTCGGTCAGCCTGCGTATCTCCCGTGCGCTTCCCTCCCGGCCGGGACGCGCGTACGTCAGCAGCTCCGCGAGGAGTGGCGAGGCTTCTCGGGCTTTCGTGACGCCGTGTTCCGTGACGGCGTGATTCGTGACGGCGTGATTCGTGACGGTCGGACCTCTGTCGCCGGTCATAAGCAGTTCCCCCGTTGCTTTCCGGAGTGCCCGGTTCCCAGGCACTCGGCCTACGGGCCCGCACCCATGCACCCCGCCGCAGCCCGGACCCGGGATGCCGTCGGTCAGGTGGCACAGGTGGCATCGGACGATCACGGCGGTACGGGGCACTCCGAGGGGCCCGGCCTGCGTGGTGAAGCGCTACGAACCCTGCCCGCGCCATTCGGAGGCGAGGATCGCCCAGATCTGCTTGTCGTGCCGGACACCGTCCACCGGCCAGGCCTGGCGCCGTACACCTTCGAGAACCATGCCGAGCCGCTCGGCCACCGCCGAGCTGCGCTTGTTGTCGGCCCGGCAGTGCCATTCGGCGCGGTGGAGGCCGCGGTCGGTGAAGGCCCAGTCGAGCAGGGCCCCGCAGGCGGGAGTCACCAGGCCGCGGCCCTCGGCCGCGGGCTCCAGCCAGCAGCCGATCCCGCAGTTGCCCGCACCGGCGTCGAAGTCCGTGAACATGACGCCGCCGACCAGGGTGCCGCCGGTCCGGATGCCGAAGAGGCGCCCGCCGTCCGCCGCCTGGCGTTCGGCGTAGCGGCGCAACAGGGATCGCGCCGCGTCGACCCCCTCGGTGGCGAAGCCCTGTCCGACCCATGGCCGTATGTGCTCGCGAGCGCGGTCCATATGGGCGGCGAACTCCGCGGCATGCCATGTCTCCAGCGGTGCCAGGCGGGCACCGCCGTCCTGCAGCGGTAGGGAGAACATGCAGCCTCCATTCACACAACAGTTGTTATGAATAGGTACGGTAGCAGCATGCCACGCAGCAAGGGAGATCACGAAGCCCGTCGCCGTGAAGTGTCGGAGGCGGTCTGGCAGGTGCTGGCCGAGCACGGTTTCGGCGGGCTGACCCTGCGGGCCGTCGCCGCCCGGCTCGGCGCCACGACCGGTCTGCTCACCCACTACTTCCCCGCCAAGAAGGATCTGGTCGGGTACGCCCTGGACCTGCTCGTGGAACGCACCGCGGCCCGCCCCCGGCCGACCGGTGGGGAGGGTCTCGACGCGCTGCGGACCGCCATGCTGGGCGTCCTTCCCCTGAACGCCGAGGCCGTCGCCACCAACCGGATCTGGGTCTCCTCCTGGGACACCGCGCTCGCGGACCCCGCCCTGAGCGACGACTTCGCCCGCAAGTACGCACAGGCGCGCGTCACACTGCGGGACCACGCGGCCGCCGCCCAGCACCGGGGCGAGCTGCCCCCCGGCGACCCCGGACACATCGCGGCCGGAGCCCAGTCCTTCCTGCTCGGCCTGGTCGTCCAGACCCTCTTCGACCCGGCGGCGTTCCCGCCCGGGCGTCAGATCGAACTCCTCGACGACTATCTGGCAGCACTGACCACCGGCCCTCGCGGCTCCGGGCACTGACCGGCCACTGACCGGCCGACGCCGGCCCGGGCGCCCCCTCAGCGACTCCCCCGGCACCCGCCCCGGCACGGCGGTCTCGACGTCCGGCTGCGGCAGTGCGGGGCGTGCCGGGGCAGCCGGGCGGCGGCCGGGGTCAGCGGGGTGCCGGTCGCCAGGGCTTCCGGGGGCAGGGACAGGGAGCGGGCCGCGGTGGCCGCCACATCGGCGAGGGTTTCCGCGTCCGCGAGGAGGTCCGTGCCGGATGCCTCCGGGCGGTGGACGAGGACCGGGACGTACTCCCGGGTGTGGTTGGCGTGGCCGATCGTGGGGTCGTTGCCGTGGTCGCCGGTGACGATCAGACGGTCGCCGGGGGCTGAGAGCAGGGACATCAGCGCCGCCAGTCCGGTGTCGGCCTGTTCCAGCAGGCGCGCGTACCGTACGGCGTCCTGCTGGTGTCCGGCCAGATCCGTTTCCTGGATATTGGCGACGACGAGCGCGTCGGGCCCGGCGGCCGCGGCCTCCAGGGTGTGGGACAGGACCTCGGCGGTCGCCACGGCGGGCCGGTGCACCGCCGGCCCGCAGACGAGGATGTCCGCGGCCTTGCCGACGAGGGTGACCGGCAGGCCGGCCCGCGCGGCCAGTTCGGGCAGCTGGCGGACCGGGTCGAGCGGCGCGCCCAGATGCTGTACCCGGAGACCGCCGTTGCGGTAGAGACCGGAGGCGGGGGTGTCGAGCCCCACCGTTCCCCCGTCGCCGGAGCGGACGAAGCGGAGCAGCGGGCCGTCGGCCCGCCCGCCGACGGCGATCACCCTGGCCACCGGCGCCGTGCTCCGGACGGTGCGGGCGACGGCCAGGATGCCGCCGGGCCCGTCGAAGGGGACATCGGCCAGGTCGCCGGAGACGTTCCAGTTGATCCCGGGGTCGGATTCCAGGTTGTCGTGCACCAGTACGGCCCCGTCGACCAGCAGCAGCGGCCCGCCGTCCGGCCGTTCCGCCCGGTGCCCGGCCGCTTCGAGCGCGGCCGTCACCTCGTCGAGATGCCCGGCGAGACGGGCGACGGCCACCCGGCTGAAGTCGGCGCCCATCATGGTCTGGTGCCCGGCGAAGGTGTCCGCGCCCGGGTAGCCGGGGGCCGCCCGCCCCGCGGCCACCGGCAGCAGGGTGGTGCGGGGCAGGTCCGGGTGTGGATGGACCAGTCCGAGGCCCAGGGCGCCCAGGGCCGGGAGCCGCAGCGGGCGGCCGAGTGTGCGGCGTGCGTGGTCGAGGACATGCCCGCAGGTGTCGGCGGCGAGGTCCGCGAAGCGCGGGGTGCCCGCGTCGGGCATGGCGCCGATACCGAAGCCGTCGATGACGACGATGACGGTCCTGCTCACTGGTTCTCCTTACAGCGCCCGGCCCCGGGCGTCGTAGAGGCCGGTCAGGCGGGGGGTGCCGGACGAGAGGCCCGAGACGACGGCGACGGTCGAGCGGGTGACGAAGATCTGGGTGCGGAAGGCGAGCAGCGCGGTGTCCCCGACCCGTACGCCCCTGCCGCCGCCGGGGGCGTCGAGCAGCCGGTAGTAGTCGATGTTCTCGGCGGGCGCGCCGATCACCCCCGGGCGGGCACCGGTGCGCGGCAGCAGTGCGGTCCGGACGCCGGAGCGGGGGTAGAAGCCGCCGCCGTGGATCGCCGGGCGCCCGTCGTCGAGGATGTGGGCGACCTCGCTGACGTACAGATAGGCGGGCTTCTCCGGCTGGTGGGGGTCGAGTGCGTGCAGCGGGGTCGTTCCGGTGAGGGCGTGGCCCGGTTCGCCGTGGGTGGCGCCGAGTTCGGCGAGCAGCGGGAGGGAGGCGGCGGAGGTGGCGCTGGGGGCGCTCAGCAGCAGGTCGTGGTGGCCGCGTTCGGCCAGTAGCCGGCGGGCCGCCAGTGCCGTACGGAAGTTGGCGGTGGCGGTCGGCACTCCGGTCACCGGGTCGCACAGGACGCAGGGGAAGGCGGTGACGCCCGCGATCCGGATGCCGTCGAGCCTTTCGGCCGCCTCGGCGAAGTCGGCCAGCCGGGCCAGCGGTACGCCGCCCTCCTGGCCGGGGTAGCAGGCGCCGTCGGTGCCTTCCAGCCTGATCAGGACGGGCTGGACGAATCCCAGCGCGCGGGCCGCCTCGGAGACCGCCCGGGCGTTGGCCGGGTCGTAGACCGTGACGTGCGACGGGCGCCCGGCGAGGATCCCCGGCAGCGAACGGGACGGGATCTGCACCAGGTGGCCGACATTGCCGAGGCGGGCCCCGGCGGTGCGGAGGGTACGGGCTTCGTCGGCGTCGATGGCGGCCGCGGCGGGGATGTGCCGGGCGACGGCGCGGATCAGCTCGGGGTTGCGGCCGAACTGCTTGACGACGAACCAGAGCGCGATACCCGTCCGTTCGGCGCCGGCGGCGAGCAGCGCCGCGTTGGCCTCGACGGCGTCGAGGTCCATGACGTACGTGTCGGGAGGGACGGCACCGCTCGTGTGCAGGGCGGACGCGGCCTCGGCCAGTTCGGGGTTGCGGGTGAGGACGGTGTCGAGGAACAAGGGTCAGTGGTCCTTCAGGGCGTCGAGGACGGCGAGCGAGCGGCGCAGGATGTCGATGACGAGATCCGCACCGGCTCGCATGGGGTTGACGCGTACGGTCCAGCGGGCCAGCTCCGGGGAGTCGGCGAGGACGGAGCCGGACAGCCGGTAGAACAGCGGGGCGATCTCGTACCGGGAGTTGGAGCCGACGGGGTAGGGGGCGGCCCCGAAGTGGGCGGCCGCCGCGGGCAGCCGTTCGGCGACCGGCCGGTCGAGGCGGATCAGGACGGAGCGGTCCTGCACATTGGCGATGCGTACCTCCGCTACGCCGCGGACCTCGCCGGCCGCGAGGCGTTCCGCGATCTCGGCGGTCACCCTGGACTGCACGGCCCACAGCACCGGGACACGGGTGAGGGCGCGCAGGGCCGCCAGGGCCTGGTGCCCCTGGACCTGGCCGCCGCCGGAGTAGTTGTCGTCGCGTACCCGGGCGATCAGGTCGCGGGCGCCGGTGACCAGTCCGACGCCCTCGGGTCCGTGGAGTTTGAAGAGGGAGAAGCAGGAGGCGTCGGCGCCCAGTTCGACCCCGGTGGCGGGGGTGCGCAGGGCGGCGTAGTTGTCGTCGACGACGGTACGGACCCCGGCCGCCCGGCAGGCGGCGACGGTCCCGGCGAGGTCGTAGGAGTCGGCGAGCCGCTGCCGGGTGTGCTGGATGTACGCCCACCGGTACCGGCCCGAGTCCAGGGCGGCGGCGAGCGCCGCCGGATCGTTGTAGTCCGCCTCGCCGGTCTCGGTGCGCAGGCTCGCGAGGGTGGTGGCGGTGGTGCGGTAGACCGGGGCCCGGTGGACGAGGAGCGGTTCACCCGGCGGTACGGCGGCGGCGAGGGCGGCCCGGATCGCTCCGGTGCCCGCGCCCTGGACGAGGGCGGCGTCCTCGGCGCCGAAGAAGTCCGCGAGCACGGCCTCGGTCCTGGCGGTGGTCCGGGGCCGGCCGAGTCCGGGGACGTTTCCGGTGTCGGCGGTGAACAACTGCTCGCCCTCGAAGTGCGCGGCGGTGGCCTCCAGCAGCCGGAACTGCCGTGCGACGGCTTCCTCCAGGCCGGTCGTCGCCAGCGGGAAGGTGGTGGGCAGTACGGGTTCCATCTCAGTCCTCCTCCGTGCTCGCGCCGGTGAGGAAGCGCAGCGGGTTGCGGCGGGTGAGCAGGTCGATCAGGTCGTCGTCGGCGCCCGCCGCCCGGAGCCGGGGCAGGAAGCCCGTGAAGAGGTGGCCGTAGCCGTGGCCGCCCGCGCCGAGCAGATAGCCGTGGCGGGAGATGTCGCAGCTGAGCAGGGCCCGGTCGGCGTGTCCGGCCGCCATCAGGGCGAGCAGCAGGCGCAGCCGGGTGCCGTCGTCCTGGTACGCCTCCTTGCCCACGGTGTCGAAGGCGACGTACGCCCCGCGCGCCGCGAGCTCCCGGTGGACGCCCGGGTCGTCCAGCAGGTCCTGGTGGCCGACGGCCACCCGGTGGGCGGGGAGTCCCTCGCCGGTGAGCAGGTCCAGTTGGGCGATCCCGCCCCGCCCGAGCTGGGCGTGGGTGGCCACGGAGAGTCCGGTGGCGAGCGCGGCCCGCGCGGCGGCCCGCAGCACCCTGGCTTCGGCGGGGGTCGGGGCGGAGCCGTGGCTGCCGATCTCCCCCAGGACTCCGGGCCGGATACCGCTGCCGCCGATGCCGTGCACGGCTTCGTGGACGAGGATCTCGGTGAGCCGGTCCACTCCGGCGGTACCGGTCTCCGGCGGGTGGAACGCCTGGTGGTACCAGCCGGTCGCGGCCACGACGGCGACGCCGGAGCCACGGGCGATCCCGGCCAGCGCGGGGGCGTTCCGGCCCATGCCCCGGCAGGTCAGCTCGACCACCAGGGCCAGGCCGTGCCCGGCCCGCAGTGCGGACAGTTCGGCGGTGACGTCCGCCGCGTGGCGGACCGGGTCGAGGAACGCGGCCGGGTCGCCGGGGCGGCTCAGGTCGAGGACGAGGTGCTCGTGGGTGAGTACGGGGCCGCGTACGGAGGCGGCGGGAAGGTCGCCGGTGACGGTCGTGAGCACGGGACGGCGTACCGCGGCGGCGGGCAGTTCCCCGGTGGCGGTGCGCGGGACGGATGGTCCGGATCGGTTCATGACGATTCCCTCCGGGCGGGGCCCGGGTACGGCGACGGGTCAGCCCTTGACGGGGGTGAACAGGTCGAGCCAGTGGAGGAGGTTGAGGAGGACGCCGCCGGCGAGCACCGCGGCGGGGGCGGCGGCCATCCTCACCACGGGCCGTCCCATCGCCTCGTTGAGCAGGTAGAGTCCGCCGACCACGAAGATGCCGAGCCCGCCGCCCATGGAGTTCGCCGCCATCAGCGATCCGAAGAGGAGCGCGAGCTGGAGAGTGTCGCCGATGGCGCTGCGCAGATGCTCCGAGCAGTCCCGGACGCTGGGCAGCCGGCCGAGGAACCTGCCGATCCAGGAGAGCGCGAGGACCTCGGCCGCGAACACGAGGGCGCCCACGGCGGCCGCGAGGAACGGGTTCGGCAGCAGATAGCCGATGGGGTAGACGAGGGTGAGGCCGGCGATTCCGTACGCCCCGGAGGCCAGGGCGGTGGTCGCGATCAGCGGGATGAAGCCGAACACCCGGTAGAAGTCGACCTGGGCGGCCTCGGCGTACCGCCCCTCGGCTATCAGGAAGCTGGTGGCCTCACCGCCGCCGAAGACATGCATCTGGGCGAGTACGCAGACCCCGGCGCCGAGGAGCATGAACAGCGGCAGATGTCTGCGCAGGCGGGCGGCGCTGGCGCCGAACAGCGAGAGCATGGGGTCGTCGTCCGCCGGGCCGGGCGGGTTTCCGGCGGTTTCGGTCGTGCGCTCGGCCCGGCGCTCCGCGAGGTCCTTGGCGACCGCGAGTCCGATGAGCATCAGGACGCCCACCGCCATGGCCAGGGCTCCGGCGAACATATTCGGCCAGAGCTTCATGGTGGCGACGACCAGGGCGAGTTCGAGGACGCCCGCCACGGCGCCCCATCTCCGGCCGAACTGCCGGGTGATGGCGAGTACGGGGAAGAGGGTGAAGAGGAAGAGGATCGGCGTGGACATCTGCTGCATCGCCGTCAGGAAGTCGACCGGCAGGTCCTGGGCGAGGTCGTCGGCCCCGTTGAGCCCGAAGACGACCACCGCTCCCCAGGCGCCGCCGAGGACCGGGGCGAGCCATTTCTTCGGGGCCAGCATGCCGAGGATGTCGGTGGGGAGGAACAGCAGCCAGGGGTTGAGCACTCCGGTGGACAGCGCCATGGGGGCGCCGAGGCCGAAGATGAACCCGGCGGAGAGGCCGAAGGAGACCGCGGTGGTGGCGCTGCGGGTGGTGCGGCCGTGGATGAAGTCCAGCAGGAAGGGGCGTACTCCGTCGTTGAACACGGCCAGTGCCAGATGTGCGACGAAGGCGGTCAGCGCGCAGAGGGCGATGACGGTCAGCTGCTGGGCGAACGAGAGGTCGAGGCCGGTTCCGGCGGGGAGAGTGGTGTTCACGGGTCACTCCTGCGTGCCAGGGACGGTGCCGGGTGCGGTGCCGGGTCGCCGGTTCAGCCGCGGGCCGCGATGGCGCGGGCCATGAGCGGTGCGATGGTGTCGATCTGGTCCATCGAGAAGCCGAAGACCTTCTTGCCGTCGTCGAGCAGTCCGGCGATCTCGCCCTCGGTGGGGACGCTGCGGCCGAAGGTGTGGCAGAGGGCGCTGCCCATGAGCCCGACGAGCACCCCGAGCGAGGCGCCGGCGCCGGTGTGGCAGGTGCCCAGGTAGTAGTCGGCCTGGGCGGCCCGGAGCTTCATCGCGGCGTCCAGGTCGCTGGAGAGGGTGACATGGAGGGAGTCGAGGCCGAGCCGGCCGATGGTCTCGGTGACTTCGACCTTGCCGACGCCGCCGGTGAGGATTCTTGTCGTCATGGCTGTTCTGCTCTCTGTCGGTTGATTCCGGGGACGGGTGGGCAGGGGCGGGTCAGGGTGCGGAGCGCCCGGCCAGGACCGCCAGGTGCAGGCCGAGGAAGTTCACCTCGGAGTCGGGGAACACCACTCCCAGTTCCTGCCGGGCGCGCAAGGCGACGGCGCGGGCCCGGGCCACGGCGTCGGAATGGTCCGCCAGTTCGGCGGCCAGGTGGTCGTCGCCGGCGGCGGGTTCGGGCGTCGTACCGGCCAGGATGCGGCTGATCGCCATCACCAGATGGCTGGTCAGCATTCCGGCGGTGGCCTCGGTGACGGTGTGCCCTTCGGCCTCCAGGGCGGCCAGCTCGGCGGTCACGAAGTCGACCGCCCCCGGTCCGACCCGGGCGTCCGCACGGAACAGGCTTATGCGCAGGGCGAGTTGATCGTCCATCCGACACCTCAATCAGCAGTAACCGGGATTCTGTAAAGTGACGGCGTGCGAGGCCGCGCGGGGTGCCGCCGCCCGCCCGCCCGCCCGGACGGGCCGGTCAGTCAGTCGGTCAGTCGGTCAGTCGGTCAGTACGAGGGAACGCGCTCCCCCCGCAGCACTTCGCCCTGGAGGCGGGTCACCGTCGACAGGTCGAGTGCCTCGCGTACGGCGGCGAGCGCGGGCGCGCCCCCGGTACGGGATATCAGCGCCGCGCTGGAGTTGCGCAGGGCCAGCTCCCGGGTGACCTCGTCGCCGAGCGGCACCACGTCGACGCCGGCCGCGAACCGGCCCGGCGCCTCGTCGAGGTTCCAGACGGTCGCGTCCACCTCGTCGCGGGCGAAGTGGTCGTGCAGCTGCATATAGGAGGTCTCCCGCCACTCGATGTCGTCCCGGCCCGCGAACACCCGCTCGACCAGCATCCGGAGATCCTCCGACGCATGGTCGACCGCCACCCGCAGTCCCGGGGCGGTGAGGTCGGCGCCGCGCCGTACGAGCATGCCGTGGGCGCCGACGTAGGTGGCGGGGCCGAGGTCGGCCACCAGCTCCACCGGGTGCTCGGCGATCAGCCGGTCGGCCGCGTACCGCGACAGGACCACCAGATCGGCCCTGCCCTCCAGCAGTGCGGCGGTCCGCGCCCCGGCGCCCCGCATAAAGGTCACCGCGAACGGCGCGCCCGCCTCTTCGAAGGCGCCCCGCAGCCCGGTCGCCAGCCCCTCGTACCGCCGGGAGTACGGGAGCGGCATCGCCGCGAGCAGGGTGCCCAGCCCGGAGAGCCGCCACAGGACGGCCCGGTCCGAGCGGTCCAGGAAGGTGCCGAGATGGCCGCGGGCGGTCGTGGCGATCGCCCCGGACTCCTCCAGCAGTTGGAGCGCGGCCTGGACCGTACCGTTGCCGCAGCCCAGCTCCCCCGCGAGGTCGCGTACCCGGGGCAGCCTGGTGTCCGGCTCGTGGTGCAGCAGCAGGGCCGCCAGCCGCCGGGCGGCGAGGCCGTTACGGGTGAGGAGGCGGGATTCGAGATCGTCCACGGCCAGAACAGTAAACAGGATTCTGGATACTGACAAGACTCCGGACGCACCGGAGAAGCGCGGCGGGGAAATGTGCCGCCGGGCCCGCCGGTCCGGCCGGTGGGCAGGGCGTTGACAGGAGAAAGGGGATCCGGAAGGGTCTGGAGGCATGCAGCCACTGGGTGACCTGCGGGTCCGTCTTGTGGAGCGCCGCCACGTCGACCTGGTCCGTGTCGCGAGCGCCATCTGTCGGCACGTCTGACGCGCCCTTCCGTGCGCCGGGGCCGCACCGGCCTCCCCGTTGATCCGGTACGCCCCGGATCGTCTCTCCTGTCACCCCGGTAACGCCGCTTCCGGCTGCCGGGGCTCCCCCTTCGCCGCGTGATGCCCGGCATCCCGCGAGCCCGCACTCCTGCTCTGGAGCACCTCTGTGACCTCCTACGACCCTTCGCTGTCCCGGCGCGCCTTCGGCGGTACCGCCGCCGGGGCGGTGGCGGCCCTCGGACTCTCCGCCGCCGACGCCTCGGCCGCGGACGGCACCGAAAACCCGCCCGCCGAACGCCCGTTCCGCGCCTCCCGTGACCGCGGCCGGGGCGCCCGCCGCCCCAATGTGCTGTTCATCCTGGGCGACGACCTGGGCTGGGCCGACCTCTCCTCCTACGGCGCCCCGGAGATCCGCACCCCCCATCTGGACCGGCTCGCCCGGCAGGGCGTGCGGTTCACCGACGCGTACAGCGGCTCCGCGACCTGCTCGCCCACCCGGTTCAGCCTCTACACCGGCCGCTACCCGGGCCGTACGAAGGGCGGGCTGGCGGAGCCGATAGCGGACCGGTCCGCGGGGCTCGAACCGACCCATCCCACGCTGGCCTCGCTGCTGCGCGACGCCGGGTACCGGACCGCGCTGATCGGCAAGTGGCACTGCGGCTATCTGCCCGACTACAGCCCCACCCGGTCGGGCTGGGACGAGTTCTTCGGCAACTTCGGCGGGGCGCTGGAGTACTACTCCAAGCTCAGCTCCAGCGGTGACTACGACCTCTACGAGGGCGACGCCGAGTACCGCGACCTGCGCTACTACACGCGGATCCTGACCGAACGGGCCGCCGACTACGTCAGCCGCGACCACGGCCGCACCCCCTGGCTCCTCAACCTCAACTTCACCACCCCGCACTGGCCTTGGATCGCCGACGGCGACGAGGAGACCAGCGCCGAGATCGTCCGCCGGATCAGGGCGGGCGACCGGCGGGCGCTGCGCCACCAGGACGGCGGCTCGCTCGCGAAGTACCGGCAGATGGTCGAGGACCTCGACCGTTCGGTCGGCCGGGTGCTCGCCGCCCTGAAGCGGTCCGGCCAGGAGAAGGACACCCTGGTCTTCTTCGCCAGCGACAACGGCGGCGAACGCTTCTCGTACAACTGGCCGCTCAGCGGCAACAAGGGATCGCTCCAGGACGGCGGTATCCGGGTGCCGTCGGTGCTGCGCTGGCCCGCCCGGATCGACGGCGGGCAGGTCAGCCGGGTTCCGGTGTACTCCCCCGACTGGACGGCGACCCTGCTGGAGATCGGCGGGGCCCGGCCCCATCCCGCATATCCCCTCGACGGTGTCAGCCTCGCCGGTTATCTGCTCCACGGCACCGAGGTGCCGGAACGCGACCTGTTCTGGCGGGTCCGGGGGGAACGGGCGCTGCGGCGGGGCGAGTGGAAGTACTACCGGGGCAAGGACGGCCGGGACCGTCTCTACCGGCTGTCGGAGGACATCCGCGAGCAGGCCGACAAGGCCTCCGTACGGCCGGAGTTGCTGGCGGAGCTGAGGACCGCGTGGGAGGGGATCGACCGGGGGCTCCTGCCGTACCCCGGGTAGGGCACCTCCGTACGGCAGGCCCCGGCCGTCCGCCCGTCCCGGCGCGGACGGGCGGACGGCGGGGGGCCGTCAGTCCGTGAAGCGGACCCCGCTGTCGCGCCGGGTCCGGTCCACCGACAGGGTGAAGACATCGGGCCGCCCGTAGTGCCCCGCGACATCCAGGTCCAGTGCCTCCTCGTAGCGCCGGACCGGGTCGAGTACGGCCGTGACGATCCGCGCCTCCCCGTACACGGGCTCCACGATCCACGCCCCGTCGGGCCCCACGACACCGGACCCGCCGGTGAACAGCAGACCGTCCTCCGGGGCGTCGGGCCCCACTCCGGCCCGGTAGGCGGCCAGCAGATCGCCGGGTACGTCGCCGGTGGAGAGCAGCAGGCCCGCCGAGACCACGAAGCAGCGTCCCTCCAGGGCGTACGACCGCGCCGCGATCGCATGGCTCTCCGGCATATCGGGCCAGGCGGCGACGTGGATCTCCTCGTGCTGCGCGTGCAGGGCGTGCCGGGCGAGGGGGTGGAAGTGCTCCCAGCAGACCAGTGAGCCCACCCGGCCGGCCGGGGTGTCGACGACCCGCAGCCCCGCTCCGTCCCCCGCGGCCCAGACGTTCCGCTCGGTGTGGGTGGGCGTCAGCTTGCGGTGCACATTGAGGGTGCCGCCGTCCGGGCCGATGGTCAGCAGCGAGTTGTAGAGGGACCCGGAGGAGGCCGCGGCCCGCTCGTTGAGGCCCAGGACGACGGTCACCCCGTGCTCCCGGGCCGCGGCCCGGACCGGGGCCAGGGCGTCGTCGCCCCCGGGGTCCAGTACGGGGCTCTGCTCCAGCAGCCGGGCGTGCCAGTGCCGGGCCTCGGCGTCCCGCCAGCCCGCGAGCCCGAACACCCAGGCCGGATAGCAGGTGAGCCAGGTCTCGGGGAAGACCACGAGGTCCGCGCCCGCCAGCGCGGCCTCGGCGATATGGGCGGTGGCCCGGCGCAGCGACTCGTCCAGGTCCAGCAGGGCGGGCGGCTGCTGGACGACGGCGACGGTGGTGGTCATGGCCGCTCTCCTCCGGGCCGCGGGCGGCCGTACAGCTCGGGGCGCCGGTCCGCGTGGACGTCGTTGTGGTCGCTGATGGCCTTGTTCCTGGCCTCGGCGAGGTCGACGGTCGCGGTGTGGACCGCCTCCTCGCCGAGGCTCGGTGCGGTCAGCGGATAGCCGTCGGCGTCGACGATCACGCTGCCGCCGAGCCAGTCCTGGCCCCGTTCGGTACCGGTCCGGTCGGCGACCGCGATGAACATGCGGTTGACGGCGGCACCGGCCTGGACCCGGACGATCTCGGCCGGCCGCTCGCCGTCGGGGCGCGGGTACAGCGGCCAGTTGACGGGCCCGCAGAGCAGTTCGGCCCCGTCCAGGGCGGCGAGCCGTACCCATTCGGGGAACTCCAGGTCGTAGCAGACCATGAAGCCGATCCGGCCGTACGGGGTGTCGACGACCGGGGGGCGCCCGTCCCCGGGGGTGAAGCCCCAGACCTTCTCGCCGTCCCACAGATGGGCCTTGCGGTAGCGGGCCCGCAGCCCGGCCGGGTCGACGAGGGCCGCCGCGTTGTACACCCGGCCGTCCTCACCCAGCTCCGCGAAGCCGCCGACGACGACCAGGCCGTGGCGGGCGGCGAGCGCCGCCCACTCCCGGATCGTCTCGCCGTCCGCCGGCTCCGCCGCGCTCCGCAGCTCCTCCGGGCCGGTGAAGACGTATCCGGAGGCGGCCAGCTCCGGCAGGACCACGACCTGCGCGCCGCGCGCGGCGGCCGTCTCGACGGCCGTGCGGATCCGTGCCCGGTTCCCTTCGGGGTCACCGACCTGCGGGGCGATCTGGCAGACGGCGACGGTGACCTCGGTGTTCCGTCCGCCTTCGGTGTTGTGTCCGGCTTCGGTGTTCCGTCCGGCGTCCGGGCGGGGTGGCTGCGCGCTCATCGTACGGATTCCTCCTCCGTGGCCGTCCCTTCCAGTTCGGCTTCGCTCGCCGCGCGGGCGGCGGCCTCCGCCTCGTGGTCCAGGTTCCGGGAGAACAGCAGGTAGAGCGGACCGGCGACGAGGAGTCCGACGGCGAACGAGAAGTCGGCGCCGCCGAGGGCCTCCGCGGCGGGGCCGGTGTAGAAGCTCGTGGAGAAGAAGGGGATCATCGCGGCGAATCCGAGGACATAGGCGGTGACGCCCCGCCAGGCCCAGCGTCCGTAGATGCCGTCCGGGTTGAGGATCTCGGCGATGGCGTACTTGCCCCGGCGGACGAAGTAGAAGTCGACCAGGTTCACCGCGGTCCACGGGACGAGGAAGTAGAGCATCATCAGCACGAAGTTGTTGAAGCTGCCGATGTAGTCGTCCGGGATCAGCAGGGCCACCACCAGGGACAGCAGACCGACCGCGATCAGGCCGACGACGCGCAGCCGCACGGTGGGGCGCACCTTCCGGAAGCCGTCGAGGGCGCTGGCGCCGGTGAGCATCGCACCGTACGCGTTGACCCCCATGATGGAGATCAGGGCGAGCACCGAGGCCATCACGACGATCAGGCCGAAGCCGGGGAAGAGCAGGTCGCCGACCTCGCGCAGGGCGGTGATCGGATCGGGGTCCGGCAGATAGCTGGCGAGGATCGCGCCCAGCGACATCAGCCAGACGGCGGAGAACGCGGCACCCGCGTACACCGCGGTGATCAGCTTCCGCGCGGGCACGTTCGCGGGGAGGTAGCGGGTGTAGTCGGAGACGTAGACCGAGTAGCTGATGTTGTATCCGGCGGCCAGGGAGAACTGGACGAGGAAGGCCGTCAGGTCCCAGCCCGCGGTGGCGGCGGGTACGTCGGCGGGGACGGGGTTGGAGCCGAAGTGCACGATGGCGACCACGGTGAGCACCGCGAAGACGACGACCAGCAGATAGGTCAGCCACCGCTGGACGAAGTGGAGCAGATCGTGGCCGACCACCGCGATGACGATGGAGAGGGCGATCAGGACCGGGTACCAGAAGAGCTCGCCGCCCGGCAGCAGCAGCCCGAGGCCCTGCTTAGCGAGGACCGTGTCGAAGACCAGGAAGCCGACGTAGACGAAGACGGTCGCGGCGAACGGCACCGCCGAGCCGCGGCTGCCGAACTGGGCCCGGGACTGGATCATCTGGGGCAGGCCCATCCGGGGGCCCTGGTTGGCGTGGAAGGCCATGAAGAAGGTGCCGGCGCCGACGCCGAGCACGATGGCCAGCACGCTGTACCAGACGCTCAGCCCCATGGAGGCACCGACGAATCCGGCGACCATCGTCGGCAGGACGAAGTTGCCGGTGAACCAGAACGGTCCCTGGTGCCAGACCTTGCCGTGCCGTTCGGATGAGGGCACATAGTCGATCGAATGCTGCTCGATCGCAGATTCGCGCTGCGTCGCGGTCTCCGAGGAGCTCATCGCATTCCCCTGTCGTTCGTGGGGTCGTTCATGGGTTCGGTCGCCGGGCCGGTCGGCGGGTCGGCCGTCCGGTGGGACGGGTGGTCCGGTGTCATCACCGAGGACACGCCGTACACGGTGCGGGCTGTGTCAGAAGGCGTTCATCGGGACCTCGGATCGTGCGCCGGACGAGAAGTTACCTATACACAACAAAGAATTCCTATTAGGCAACTTTCATTCCGGGTAATGTTTGCCCTGAGCGACCACCTTGTCAAGGGTGGTCCGGAAGCCGAACGAGTGACGCGAGGACTTCGATGAAAGCGCTTCACCCGACGCCCTCCGCCGATCCGGTCCGGGTCGGGGCACGACTGCGGGCCTGCCGCAAGGCCCAGGGGCTCACCATCGAGCAGGTCGCGGCCGCCACCGGCCTGACCAGGGGCTTCCTCAGCCGGGTCGAGCGTGACGAGACCTCGCCCAGCGTCACCTCCCTGGTCACTCTCTGCCAGGTGCTGTCACTGCCGGTGGGCTCGCTCTTCGAGGGCGCCCAGACCGAGGTGATCCGCCTGGAGACGGCTCCGCGCCTCAATATGGGCGGCCACGGCGTCGAGGACCGGCTGGTCACACCCCGTACCCAGGCGAAGGTCCAGGTGCTGCGATCGCGACTGGAGCCCGGCGCGCACGGGGGCGACGAGCTGTACACCATCAACTGCGAGGTGGAGGTGCTGCACGTGGTGAGCGGCGAGGTCGCCGTCCGCTTCACGGACCGCACCGAAACGCTCGCCGCCGGAGACACACTGAGCTTCTCCGGCCGGGAGCCCCACACCTGGCGCAACTCCGGCCCCGGCGCCGCCGAGGTCACCTGGACCTTCGTGCCCGCCCCCTGGAGCGGCTCCCACTGACGCCGCCGTATCCCCGCGTACCGCTCCCGGAATCACGCGCCGGTTCCCCTTAGAGTCGGGGCCATGACACCTTCCCGCACCGGCACGGCCTTCGACTCCCTCCTCCTCGACTCCGTGTCCGACCAGGAGGCGCTGCGGGAGGTCTACGAACTCCCCGGTGACGCGGCGGTGCGCAAGCAGATGACCGAGCTGACCGAGCAGGCCCGGCGGCTGATCGCCTGCTCCTCGCTGGTACTGGTCGCCAGCGCGGACGCCGAGGGCAACTGCGACGTCTCGCCGCGCGGCGGCCCCGCGGGGTTCGTCGCCGTGCTGGACTCCCGGACGCTGGCGATACCGGACGCGACCGGCAACAAGCGCCTGGACACCCTCCAGAACGTCATCGCCACCGGCCGGGCCGGGCTGCTCTTCGTCGTACCGGGGCGCACCACGACCCTGAGGGTCAACGGCCGGGCCTGCGTCTCCACCCGCGCGGACCTGCTGTCCCAGCTGACCGCGGTGGGCAAGCCGCCGGCCAGCGCGCTGGTGGTGGGCATCGAGGAGGTCTATCCGCACTGCCCCAAGTCGCTGCTGCGCGGCGGAGCCTGGAAACCGGAGCAGTGGCTGCCCGCGGACGCCCAGCCGACCTCCGCCGAAGTGACCCTGGCCCAGCTGCGGATGCCGGAACTCACGATCGCCGATATCGAGCAGCGGGAAGCCGACGCGCTGAAGTACCGGTACGAGTAAGGGGCGGGGCCGGGTCCGAACGGGTCCGGGCCGGGCCCGCACGGGTGCCGCCGTCCGCGAATTGTCTGACAGGTGCATGGCACGCTCCTCAGGGCGGGCCTATATTTCGGGTGGCTCAGGGAGACGCGGCAACCGGGCTTCCGGACACCGCGGTTCGCAGGCGGCGCCCTTCCCTGGGCTTTTCGGCTTTCGAGCAGCACCGAGCCTCTCCGAGTGAAGGGACGGCAATGCCGCACTCCATATGGTTCAAGGCACTCAGCACCGCCGCGGTGATCACGCTGGCCGCAACCCCCGCAGCACACGCCACATCCGGGCCGGACCGGGCACCCGAGGCGAACGCGGCGGCGCCGGTGACGCTCTACTACGACGACAGCAGGGCCTACGGATGGGAGGCGGCCGTCGCGGCCGGAGTCGCCGTGTGGAACACCAACGTCGACAACGTCAGACTGGTCGAAGCCGCACCCGGCGCCCGGGCCGAAATCCAGATCGTCGCCACCAGCGGCTGGCCGCAGGCCACCCTCGGCCCGGTCCGCCCGGGCGGCAGAAGCCGGGTCGAACTGGGCGCCCAGGCAGTCACCCTGGGCTATGACAAGATCCGTATCGTCGCGCACGAAATCGGCCACAACCTGGGGCTGCCGGACACCAAGCCCGGCCCCTGCTCCCAGCTGATGTCGGGTTCGAGCCCCGGCACCGCCTGCCGGAACGCGATCCCGAACGCCACCGAACAGGCCCGCGTCGAATCGGCCTACGCGGGCGGTGCCGCCGCCGTCCGTACCCCGGCCACCGGACGCGTCCTGGTCGACGCGCCCTACTGATCGCCCCGTTGCGGGGTCCGGGCAAGCATCGTCCTCACCGGCCCCGCCACGGCCTGACCCGGCGATGCCGTGCGCGTCCGCCCACCGGGCGATGTGCACGGCACCGCCGGGTCAGGAGTTCCCGTCCGATACCGCGGTCCCGCGGCGGCGTGCCCGGTAGGCGCGCTGCCGGCAGACAGCCGAACAGTACGTACGGGGCCGGCCGCCGGAGGCCGGCCGCACCGGCTCCCCGCAGCCGGGGCAGCACACCGGACTTTCGTCACCGGACGGGGAACCGGACGCCGCACCGGGCGGACTTTCGTCACCGGACCCGGTCTCCGTGTGCCGGATACCGACAGCCCGCGCGGCACGGGCGGCGGAGACCAGGTCGGCACCGGGGACGGCTCCGCGCGGGGTGTGCGCGGCGAGTTCGGACTCCAGGAGGGGGCAGTCCCGGACGATGTCGTCGTCCTCGCAGAGCCGGAGATGGCGAAGGTACTCCAGGGCCGCCCGCAACTGCCCGATCCGCTGCTCCAGCAGTTCCATCTGTTCGCCGACGGCGGTGCGCCAGGCGGGGATCGCCGCCTTTCCCGAGGTGACGACGGCCGCCTGGTCCAAGGGCATCCGGCCCACCACACAGCAGAGATAGGCGAGACCGAGACGGCGGAGGTCCGCCTCGCCGTAGAGCCGTTTGCCACCCGCACGGGCCGGCGGGTCGAGCACACCCCGGTCCTCCCACCACCGCACCGTGGACGGCGCAAGGCCGTACAGCGCCGCCGCTTCACCGATGGAGACACCATGTCGCGTCATGCCCCCAGTTGACATCAAGTCGACTTGACGGGACAAGATCCGAACTCCTACCCGTCCGGCAGGAGGAGTCGACCGTGTCAGAGGTCGGAAGCAGCACCGGAAACGCCGAGAACGCCCAGCACAACCAGAACTCCCAGCACACCGAGCACACCGCGAGCACCGAGTACGCCGAGACCGTCATCATCGGCGCGGGCCAGCAGGGCTGCGGCACGGCCGCCTCCCTTCAGGCCCTGGGCCGGGAGCACCTGGTGCTGGAGCGGGGGCGGATCGGCCAGTCATGGGGGCACGAGCGGTGGGACAGTCTGCTGGTGGGAAGCGGCAACCGGTCGGTGCGGTTCCCCGGCCGGGAGTACGACGGAGACGACCCCGACGGCTTTATGCCGGGCCGCGAACTGGCCCGGCGGCTGCGCCGCTATGCGGCGGACCGGAAGCTCCGGATCCGGGAGCACACGGCCGTCCGGCGGGTCGAGTGTCCGCCGGATACCTCCGGCCGCGGCGCCGTGCGGTTCAGGGCCCTGCTGCGCGACGGGGGTTCCATCGGCTGCCGCAACCTCGTGGTGGCGGTGGGCGGTTACGCCGCTCCCCGCACCCCTTCCTTCGCCGCCGATATCGACCCGTCCGTCACCCGGCTGCACTCCCACGACTACCGCAACCCCGGATCCCTGCCGGCCGGTGCCGTCCTGGTGGTGGGCGCGGGAATCAGCGGCCAGCAGATCGCCGACGAGCTGGCGGACGCCGGGCGGAGCGTCTATCTGTCGGTCGGCCGCCACGGCGCCTGGCCCCGGCACTACCGGGGCCGCAGCCTCCACGAATGGATGTTCGTGTTCGGCCTGGAGGAGGAGTACGTCCGGGCGGGCAACGTCGACGCCGGCCGCGGCGGGGTGCTGCCCGGCCTCCCGGTGGCGGCCGTGCTGGACGGCACCGGCGATCTCAATCTCGCCACGCTGGCCGGAAAGGGAGTCGTGCTCGTCGGCTCCGTGCGCGCGGCGGCCGGCGGGATCCTGCGGCTGGAGGAGAACGTCGTCGCCGTCGCCGAGGCGTCCGCCCGCAGCTTCCGGCGGGTGATCGAGACCATCGACACCGGCATCAGGGAACGGGGGTTCCCGGTCCCCGAACAGCACCCGGCCCCCCGTGTCGACATGGACCGCATCGCTCCGTTCGGAGACCGCCTCGACCTCGCCCGCCACGGCATCACCTCGATCATCTGGTGCACCGGCTTCGGACCCGACTACCGGATCCTCCCGGCGCGCGCCCTCGACGGCCACGGCGCGCCGCTCCAGCGGAAGGGCGTTCTCGGGGCGATTCCCGGCCTGTACTACGCGGGGCTCCCGGACGGGAATTCTCTCGCCCCGGTCGCCATCGGCGCCAATGTCGAGAACGGGCGGTTCATCGCCCGCCAGATCCATATCGACCATGTCCTCCGCTCGGGAACCGCGTCATCGGTGATCACACCGTAGGAACGCGGTTCGGCCGAGTGCCGCATCGCAGGAACGCGGTACGGCAGCGTGCCCCTTCCCGGGCCCCGCGGGCGGGAGGCTTCGGACCGGCTCCCGGCCCGCGGGTGCGGCTCCGGGGACTCCGCCCCGGACGCTCCGTCAGAAAGCGGTCCAGGTGAAGGAGACCAGATCGCCGGACTTTATCCGGAACTGGCAGCCGCCCACCGGGGTCGGCGTGCCGTTGACGGCGATGCTCCAGTAGGCCGATGCACCGCCGCTCACGTTCTTGATGGTGTCGACGAAGAAGTCGTCGAAGGACGGGTACCAGGGGCCGTCCCAGGTGAAACCGTGCTTGCGGGCGGCATCGTCGAGCGCGGCGGTCGGTGTGGGCACCTTGGCCGGATGGGCTCCGCCATTGGTGCCGTCGCACTTGTGGGTACCACCGGAGGCGGTGGTCACATCGTGCCCCCTGGTTCTGACCTTTCCGCTGAACAGCAGCCCGTCGGGCCCCTGGACGGTGAGGGAGACCTTCACCGGAGCGTTGGTACGGTGCGCGGGCGCGGCGGGTGCGGCGGCGGCGGGTGCCGCGGCGAAAGCCAGTGAGAGGACCGCCGCGGTGGCGGCGGCACGCTGAGCGAGCTGTGCGGGCATGGAACGCCTTTCGTCGGACCGGGCCCGCCGCGCGCCCGGCACACCGGGGCGGATCACGCCGCCCCGCCCCGCCGCGACCTGTGGCGGAAGACGGGACGGAACGCCCCTGGGCGCAAGGCTTCACGCCGCAGACCTGGCGGAGGAAGCAAAGCGAACCGTGTACTGGGCATCCCGGCTCGCGGCGCAGCGCGCCGCACACGGTTGCAGGTCAGCGCCGGACTCCCACCGGCTTCCCCCAGAGACACACGGCTATGAAGTTGTCACCCGGTCGGGGACCGGGATGACGAATCGTACGAGCACGGAGGCGAGTTGACCACAGCGCCGGGCCGGGTGACGGCGCTCCCGCACCCGGGCTGCCGGGCGGGACGCACCGCCCCCGTACCGGCGCTCCCGGGTGGTGGCCGCGCCCACCGCTCACCCCGGCTTTCCTCAAGGTGCCTGCCCCGCACATCACGCCCCACAAGACGCCTTCGGCACACATCTTGCCCTCCGTCACAGTTCCGGGGAATTCCGCCGCGGCCCGGCGCATCGCAGCCTTGCGCATCCGTCCGGACAGCAGCGAGACTGTGGCGGTCCACGGCGACGGGGAATCCGGCGGGGGGTCCGCGGAATGGTCATGGCAGACGGGGACGTCCACACCTATGCGGCCGGTTACGAATCGGATGCGCCCGCGTTCCGCGAGATGATTCGGTTTCTGCGCGGCCACTTCAACCCCGGCATCGGATCCCCGCAGAACCCCGATACCCGGTTCGTACGGGTGGATTTCGAGCTGGACTACGGGGCCAAGGCGGTCCGGCTCTACGTTCTGAAGCAGAATCTCTACGTCCAGGGCTGGTCGATCGGCCGGGCCGGCGCCACGGAGCGCTTTCTCGCCGCCCGCGGGAATCAGGCCGCACCCGAGCAGCCGGTGCCCGTGCAGACCAATCAGCGCGTCAACTCGAATTACTCCGAGGCCGCTCCGGACTTCGATATCGGAGGGTTCCAGATGATCAACGACCTGGAGACCCTTTACAACCATGTCGACAAGCTGGTGAAGACCGGATCGGGCATACCCGAAAAAGCCGAGGAAGCATTCCACCGGCTTATTATCATGACCGCGGAAATGGCCCGGTTCGGTGGGTTCTTCGAGAACTTCCTGACCGTCTGGCCGGAATCCTGGTCCCAGTACACGCGGCTGACGCGGCCGGACGGTACGGAGACGATGTACTTCAACGAGGCCGTCAAGAAGTGGGACGACCTTTCGGCGGTGGTCCGCGGGACAAAACCCGGTATCCGGTACGCCGGGCGCGAGGTGGGTCCGGCCGAGGCCGGACAGATCATGGGGAACGGCGCGCTGCACCAGTAGCCGACAGAGGGGGTCCGGTGGATCTCGATGCCCTGAAAGCGCACCTGACGAGCCCGGGGGATCCCCCCGTACTGCGCGCCACGGACACCGCGCTGCCCCCGCAACTGGCCGACCTGCTGGTGACGTTCCCGGACGGTGTCTGCCGGGGTGCCGCCGGTTCGCAGGAGCCGGGGTTCGACCCCGGACACACCGTGCTGACCCTCGTTCTCGTCTGCTCCCCCACCGGCTGGCCCGCGGGCGGCCGGGTCACGCTCACGGTGACCGGGGTGACCGTGACCGTGGCCGTGGACGGCTCCGCCGGGCTGGTTCTCAGCGGTACGTTCGACACCGTCGACGTGGTGTGCACGGTGACCGGGGGCGAGGACGGACGGCTCACCGCCGCCGTACGCCCCCGGCACCAGGGGGCGTTCGCCGGTGCACTGGACGAGCTGGGGGAACGCCTCGGCTCCGCGCCCGGGTGGCAGAGCGCCCGGCAAGGGCTGCGAACGCTCGGCCTGGCGGCCGGTGATGTCGCCGGATTCGACCTCCGGCTGACCCCGGCGGACGGAGCCGTACCGGCCGTCCACACCGTCACTGTCACCGCCATGGCCGTCGTCGCCGCGCTCGACCTCGGGGCCCTCCCGCTGGAGATCGCGGTATGGCTGCCCGACCTGCGGGTCAGCGGCCGGCTGCGCGGTGACGAGCCGGTCCGTGTCCGTGCCGTACTGGAGTCCTTCGGGCTGCCCGTGAGCGAGGTGCCCGCGGAACTCTCCGTCGCCGAACTGTCGTTCGCCGCAAGCCTCGGCAGGTCGTTCCTCGTCCGGCTGAAGGCCACGGGGGACTGGGGTATCGGGCCCTTCGCGCTCACGGCCCTGTCCGTGGCCCTCTACTACGACCCCGCCCGCGGCTTCGTGGCCGGGATCAGAGGCACGGTGACGATCGGCCGGTCCATCGAGATCGACCTGTCCGCCTCGCAGACCGGTGGCGCGCGGGGCGGCTGGACCTTCAGCGGTGGGCTGGCGGCCGGGGCGATCGCCATGGGCGACCTCGTCGACGCCCTGCGGCTGCCCGCAGTCCCCGACCCGCTCCGCTCCCTGGAACTCACCGCGCTCCGGCTCTCCCACACCACCGGTACCGAGGTCTTCGACTTCCTCTGCCGGGGACGGATCACCCTTGCGGACGGCATCACCGCGTCGCTCGCCCTGACCGTCACCCGGAACGACTCCGCCGTCCACTACGGCGGGCGGCTGACCGTCGGCGATCTCGTCTTCGACGTCGTCCTCGACTCGGAGCGGACCGGGACCGGTCTGCTGGTCGCCGGGTTCCACTCCGCCGACGACGGTGCACAGGTCACGCTCCGGGACCTGGTCGCGCACTTCTCCGCCGATCTGGCGGCCGGGATACCGGACAGCCTGCGTATCGGGCTCAAGGACGCCAAGTTCGTCCGCGTCAAACCGGCGGACGGCCCGGCCGTGTTCTGTGTCGGGGTCGACCTGTCGGCTTCGGTCGAGCTGGCCGGGCTCCCGCTCGTCGGCGCGTTCCTGGCCGAGGCGGGCAGCGACCTCGCCGTCGACAACGTCCAGATCCTCTACTCCTCCGGGGTGTTCGACACCGCCGCGGCCGGCGCCGCCAACACGCTGCTCGCCCGGGCCGGGGTGGTGGAGTTACCCGCGGGCGGGCTGAAGGCCGGACCGGCCGCCCTCGCCGATCTGCGCATCGGCGGGGAGCGGACACCCGTCGCCCTCGGTCTGCCCGCGGGACCCACTCCCCCCGGCGGTTCCGGCGGCTCCGCACCGGCCCCGTCCTCGTCCTCGTCTGCGCCCAGCGCGCCCGCACCGCCCGCGCCCGCCCCTGCCGGGCCCGCCGCCCCCGCGGCCGGCGGTGTCTGGTTCGACGTCCAGAAGCAGCTCGGGGTCGTCCGGATCAACCGGGTCGGGGTGATGTACCAGCACAACGTGCTGCTCTTCGGCCTCGACGCAGGGGTGCAGCTCGGGCCGCTGACCATGTCGCTGGACGGTCTGGCCGCCGGCTCCCCGCTGGACCGGTTCGCCCCCGTCTTCCGTCTCGACGGCCTCGGCATCGGCTACGTCGCTCCCCCGGTCGAAATCGAGGGCGCGCTGCTGCATCTCCCCGACGACCGGCTGGGCAAGGGGGTGGCCTTCCAGTTCGACGGCACCGCGACCATCGCCCTGCCGGACTTCTCCCTGGCCGCCGTCGGCTCGTACGCCCAGCTGACCTCCGGCGAGCCGTCGCTGTTCGTCTTCGCCCAGCTCGAAGCGCCCCTGGTGGCCGCGCCGCCGATCCTGGTCACCGGGCTGATGGCCGGATTCGGCTTCAACCGCGAACTCGCCCTCCCGAGCGCCCGGGAGGTGTCCGGGTTCCCCCTGCTGGTGCTGAACAAGCAGGGGCCGGACGCCGACCGGCGGCCGTCCGCGGTGCTGGACGTCCTGGAAGGGCGCAGCCCGGCCGTGCCCGGCGACCCGCCGCGGGAGTGGATCGCCCCGCGGCAGGGCGCGTACTGGCTGGCCCTGGGCATCGAGTTCAGCGTCGCCGAGGTGGTGAACGCCAAGGTGCTGCTGGCCGCCGAGTTCGGCCAGGAGACGGCGCTCGCCCTGCTGGGGATCGCCACCCTCCAGCTGCCGATGCCCGCCGAGTCCGCGACCCGGACCTACGTCTACGCCGAGCTGGGGCTCGAAGCGGTCGTCCGGCCCCTCGCCGGGAGCTTCGAGCTGGCCGCGCAGCTGGCGCCGGTGTCGTACGTCCTGACTCCCGCCTGCCGTCTCACCGGCGGTTTCGCCGCCTCGTTCTGGTTCGGCGACCACCCGAACGCGGGACAGTTCGTGGTCACCCTCGGCGGCTACCACCCGTCGTTCCGGCGCCCCGCCGGCTACCCCGACGTACCGCGGCTCGGCATCGACTGGGCCGTCAGCGACCAGCTGACGATCACCGCCCAGGCGTATCTCGCGGTGACCCCGTCGTGCGCGATGGCCGGAGGGCGGCTGAGTATCGTCTTCCACGCGGGGGACTTCCGGGCGTGGTTCACCGCCCAGGCGGACGTCCTGCTGTCCTGGCGGCCCTTCTTCTTCACCGCCCGGATCTCGGTGAGCATCGGCGCCTCCTACCAGATCAACATCGGGATACTCCACAAGACCGTCAGCGTGACCGTCGGCGCCGGTCTGGAACTGTGGGGGCCGCCGACCGGCGGCTCGGTCACCGCGCACTTCCTGACCTTCTCCAAGACCATCGCCTTCGGGCCCGGCCGCTCCGCGGCGGACACCGAGGCGCTGGGCTGGGACGAGTTCGCGGACCTGCTGCCGAAACCGGCGGACGTCGTCACCATCGCGCCGGTGAACGGCGTGGACCGGACCGCCGACGCCACCGACGCCACCGGCACCGGCAGCACCGCCGACGCCGCCCGGGACCGCGGCGACAGCGGCGACAGCGGCAAGGTCTGGTACGCCCGCGCCCGTGACCTGCGGCTCTTCACCCAGTCCGCGGTACCGGCCAGCCATCTGCGACTGGGCAACATCCCGCTGTCGCCGTCCGGCCCCGGGGACGGGCCCGCGGTCGACATCCGGCCCATGGACCGCGCCGGACTGGTCGGTGAGCACCGTCTGGAGCTGTTCTACGAGGACGCGCCGGCCTCGCTGGACGGCTGGACGGCCACCGCACGTACCCACGGTCTCCCCGCCTCGCTGTGGGGCGCCCCGCCGGTCCCCTTCAGCCACACCCCGAAGGCGCCGGGCGCCGAAGTGCTGCCCGGCCGGCCCGTCGGCTACGACCTCCGGGCGCCCCGGCCGGAACTGGCGGGCTCGCGCGGGGTCTTCCCGCTCGGCACGTACACCGCCGACGAGATCCCGCCCGGTCTCGCGCCGCTGCCCTCCTCCCCCGTTCCCGGCGGCGACCCCGTCGGCGTACCCGACGACTCCTGTGTGGAGCGGATCGCGGAGACCGACCGGGGTACGGCACGCGCCGGGCGCGACCTGCTCTGCGCGGCACTGGCCGACGCCGGTCTGTTCAGCGGTCCCGCGGACACGCTGGCCGGGCTGGCGGCGGACGCCGCCCACCTCTACAGCCGGGCCCCGCTGACCCGGTACCCGCCCCAGGACTGATCTCCGGTTCCGGACGGACGCTCCGGACCCCGTTCCAGGACCGAGGGAGCCGTATATGAGCCCGAGCCCGCAGCACCCCGCCCGCGACACCATCCCCGTCGGGGACGTCGAACTGCACGACCACTATCTGCCCGCCCTGCCCGCGGGCGACTACCGGATCGAGGTCACCCACACCCTGCGCACCGGCGCGGACGCGGGCGCGCGGACCGTCGGCGGTCCGTTCCGGGCCGTTCAGCGGTTCACGGTACGCGCCCCTCAAGTGGCCGTCGGCGCGACGGCGGTGGTCGCCCGGCAGCCTCCGGACTCCGCCGAAGGCCGGTTCGCCGAGGTCCTGCCGCATGTGGTGCTCGGCGATCCGCTGCTGCCGTGGGAACGCCCGCTGCGCGGAGCGGACCGCTCCACTCCGTGGCTGGCACTGCTGGTCCTCACCGACGACCAGATCACCGGGGCGGCGACCGCGCCCGCCCGCTCCGAACCGACCACCGTGGGCGCGTTCCTCGCCGACGACCCGGATGTCCTCAAGCCCGCGCTGTCCCCGGAGGCGGACGTCGGGCGGGACGATCCGTGCGAGGTCGTCCGGATCACGGCCGAGGTGTTCCGCCAGGTGGTCCCCCGGCTGGACGAACTGCGCCACCTGGCGCACTGCCGGGGCGCCAACACCGGCGACCGGCCCGTCCTCGGTATCGAGGAGGACGGGCTGTTCGCCGTCGTCGCCGCCAACCGGTTCCCGGCCGCGGCCCCGCCCGGATCGCCCCCGGAGGCCCGTACCAAGAACATCGTGCACCTGGTCTCCCTGGAGGGCCACGAACCGCTCCTGGGGCCCGGCCCCGACTTCCGGGGCCGTACGTCGGTCGCACTGCTGTCGCTGTGCCGCTGGACGTTCTGGGCGCACCCCGACGCCGGGGCGCACTTCCGTGGCCTCGCCGAAGGGCTCACCCTCGCCCCGGACCGCTCGCGCGCGGCGACCCGGGAGGAGATGTGGCTGCGGCTGCCCTCCCCGTACGAGGACACCGACGGCACCCCGGCGGCCCGGCGGGAGGTGGCCCGGCGGACCGGCGCGGGCTATGTGCCGCTGCCGTACCGGATCCGGTCGGGCGAGCGCACCTTCGGCTGGTACCGGGGGCCGCTGACCCCCGTACTGCCCCCGGTGACCGACCGGGTGGCCACCGCGGGAGCCGCGGACTCCCTCCTCGTCTACGACCCGGTCCGGGGCTGCTTCGACGTGTCGCTCGCCGCCGCGTTCGAGACCGGCCGGGCGCTCGCCCTCGCCGACTCCGCGTACGCCGGGGAGCTGACCGCCTTCAAGCGCGCCGTCCGGGGTCTGGCCGACAGCCTCTACCACCGCGCCACCAGCAGCCATCTGCCGCCGGACGGCGGCGCGGAGCGGCCGCGTACCGCCCGTACGGCCTTCTCCGCACTGCTCGACGGGCCCCTGCTGGACACCCTGGGCGCGGCCCCGGCCCGCCCGGCCGGCACCTGGTCGCCCCCCGCGCCCGGGCCGGCGCCGGACGATCCCGGCGCCGACCTGGAGGCCTTCCTGCGCTCCGACGCCGCCCGCGCGGCCGTGGCCGGGGCCCTGGACGAGGACGACACGCTCAAGGGGCACCTGGCGCCGGTGGTGGAGTGGCTGGGGCGGCTGCTGCTGCTCCGGGGGGTGCCGTTCAGCCGTCTCGTACCGGACCGCCGGATGCTGCCGCCGGAGTCGCTCCGCTTCTTCCACACCGACCCGAACTGGACGGCCGCGCTGGTCGGCGGGGCGCTGGGGCTCGGGGCCCGGTCGAGCCGGGACACCCTCCAGGACCAGGTGGTGGCCGCGGTCGTCCGGGCGAAGGCCGCGGAGTCGGCGGCCGCCCACCGGGACACCGTCCGCGGGGTCGCGAGCGATCCCGCCGGGGACCCGCCCGCCGCTCCCGGTCCGGTCGGCGGACTGCTGCTGCGCTCCGCCCTGGTCTCCGGCTGGCCCAACCTCGCCGTCCGTGCCGTCGGCCCCGACGGCCGCCCGCTGCCGGTCCTGCGGATGGACCGTCTCTCCCCCGACGTGCTGCTGTGCCTGTTCAACGGGGTGCCCGCGACCGTGGAGATCGCCGAACCCCAGGAAGGATTCCGCTTCGGGGTCGAGGACGACGGCCTCATCCCGCTGCGCAGCCTGACGCCGCCGGACACCGGCCCCCGGCTGCCGCTCGGCGAGCAGCTCGGGCCCGATGTCACCTTCGCGGTCCTGGACCATCTGCGCCCGTCCGCGGACCCCGCCGTCCGGGTGCTGGACCTCGGTTCGCTCGTCCCCGCGCTGTCCGCCGCGCTGGACCGCGCGCACGGCGTCCCCCTCGGCCCCCTCGGCCCCGCCGACCTCGCCCTCCAACTGGTCAAGGTCCCCGAGGCGATCCGCTTCGACGGCCCGGACGGCGACCGCTTCCCCGCACCGGAAGGAGACCGGGGATGAGCGGCCGCCCCGCCCTCGTGGTCCCGGTCGCCCTCGACGCCCTGGTGGTGTCAACGGCCCTGCTGCGCCGGGACGGCTTCCGCACCCGGCGCCGGAACTACCTCGCCCTGAACGACTACATGAGCCCCGACCCGGACGAAGGAGACCGCCAGAGCGACAGCCCCCTCTTCAGCGGTACGGGGGTGCATCTGCACTGGACGCTGCCACGGGGCCTGCGCCACGGCACCGAGGACCCCGTCACCGGCGAGGCCGACTATCCGCTCGTACCCAACCGGTGGCTCGTCACCCGGTTCAGCGGCACGACGGTCCGCCGGGTCAGGGCATGGGTGGTCGAGAGCGACTGCCCGCACACCCCGTACGCCCGGCAGCAGGGCCATCTCCTCGAACACTCCAGCCCCTGCCTGGTCAGCGACGACACCCTCGGCGCCTGGTCGGCGAGCCCCGACCCGTACCGCAGCGCCCGGACCTCCCGGGCCCATCAGGCGGCCATCGGACTGGCCTTCCCGCACACCGACGCCGCGCCCTGGACGGAACGGGCCCCGCGGGACCCGCTGTTCCTCACCGCCATGGGGGCGGGCGACCCGCATTTCACCGGCTATGTCCCGCACAACACCAACGTCTTCTCGTTCCTGGACGACCTCGCCGACGTTCCGGTGGCGGACACCCTCGGATACCAGGTCGTCGGCTGGTACTCCGACCCCGCCGCCGATGTCCTCGCCGTACCGGTGCCCGGCATCTCCTACGCCGACCGGCTCACCCGGCTCGGCTGGCGGGACCCGCGCATCACCGGCAACCCGGTCCTCGACGGCGACCTCGTCCCCACGGTCGGCAGCCTCTACCAGGGGCTGGCCCTGGCCGTCCCCTGGGACCCGGCGGCCACCGGTCCGCCCGCCCCCGACCCGCTCCACACCGTCAGGGACAGCGGAGCGCTCAACGTCGCCATCGGGACCACCACCGAAGACGCCTTCACCGCACTCGCCGGACACGCGCTGCACGCAGCCGGTGCCCCGCCGAGCGCCGCCGACCTGCAACTCCTCCGTGCCTTCCTGCACGATCTGCTCCCCGTGGCCGACGAGAAGGGCGGCGACGAGCGGGTGCGCCGGGCCGTCCACGCCGCCTCGTTCGGCGCCTCGGCGGGCGGCTACCGCTGGACGGTGACACCGCCGCCCGCGGACGCCGGCCCCGCCGGGGACGCACCGGGCGACAGCGGACCTTCCGGCACCGGGGCCGACGGCTCCGCACCGGCGGACACCGACACCTCCGACACCGGAGCCTCCGGCACCGGAACCGGCGCCTCCGCGGCCGGGGGTGCATCTCCCGAACCCTTCACCCCACCCCGCTGGCTGGCCGCTCTCAACGACGACCAGCACCGGCTGGACGGCCTGCTCGGCGAGGTGCACGCCCTTCAGTGGCGGCTCAACTCCCTCTGGCTGAAGAACGGTCTCCTCGGCATCCTGGACCCGCCGCCCGCGCACGCGCCGGACCAGGACGACATCCAGGCGGAACTCGACCCCACCCGCGAGGGCTCGCTCGCGCACACCGTACGGGCGAAGGCCGCCGAGGCCCGCACCCTCGCCGACCGGGTGCCCCAGCCGGACCGGTCCGTGCCGTACGCCGGCTCCCACGACGCGCTGCTCGCCGGGATCAGCGCCTTCGCCCGGGCCAGGGGGCTGCCGGAGGGCGCCGTGCTCAAGGCCGTGCCCCGGCCCCCGTACCGGCATGCCGCCAACCCCGTGGTGAGCCTGTCCGGGGTACTGCCCCCGGCCGACGCCACGGTCTCCGACACCCCCGTACCCGTCCGGCCGCTCACCGACTCCACACCGACCCCGCTGGTCAGCGCCGTCACGGTGCTGGGCAGAACCCTGACGGCGTCTCCCGGGCAGGGGCCGGTGCCCGCCCTCCCCGCCTCCGGCTCACTGCCGGACGAGACGGCCGGGCTGCTCTCGGAGTACTTCCTGCTCGACCCCGGCAGCGCCGGAGCCCTGGCCGCCGCCGCCGGGCTGCCGGAGGCCGATGTCGCCGCCGCCCTCGCGGCCCACCGGCCCGGCGACCGCACCGGCACCCCGCCCGCGCTGGGCACGGCCCCCTGGAGCCAGCCCTGGGAGCCGCTGTTCATGGAGTGGAAGGCCGTCTACCACCACATCCCGCACACCGCCGACGGCCGGCCCTGCTGGGCCTTCGACGGCACCGACTACCGCTATGTCCCGGGCACGGCGCCCACCCCGGCGCCCGTCGTCGTCAAGGGCATCTCCGACCTCGGCCCGCACCCCCGGACCCTGTTCGCCGCCCGGCTGGCCGAGTTCGTCTCCCGGTACGGCTCCGCCGACCAGCGCGACGAACTCCCCGCCCGGCTCGCGGCCGTCGGCGACTGGGCCTTCCTCGCCCAGGAACTCACCGGGTTCAACGAGCGGCTGTCGGCCCGCGACACCCGCGCCTTCCGCCGCCCCACCACGCGGGACCGGCACTTCTCCGAGATCGCGGGCCTGGCCGGCTTCCCCGACGCCGACACCGGGGACGCCCTGCCCGGCCGCTACCGGGGCCGGGTCACCAGCGTCCCGTACCTCCCCGGCGGCGAGAGCGGAGCGTTCCACGAGGTCCGGCAGGGCCAGATCCACCTCGAAGAACTCTTCCTCTACGACAAGTTCGGCCGGGTCCTCGATGTCGTCAGCCCCGACCCGGCCACCGGCGGACTGCACGACTACCGCAACTTCCCGCTGGTCGTCGACACCGCACTCACCACCGAGTCCTCACTCGCCCCCACCGTCGCCGCCGTCGCCCAGCTGCCCCCGCGGCCCCTCCAGCCCGCCCGGCTCGACTTCGACCTCCTCGACGCCGCCACCGGCAGCCGGGTGGTGGAGACGGCCGCCGACCCCAGCCCCGTCACCGGCTGGCTGGTCCCCGACCATCTCGACCGCAGTCTGCTGCTGTACGCACCGGAGGGCCGCTTCCTCGGCTCCTACCGGCTCCTGACCGACGGGACCGGTGCCCGCTCCGGCCGGTGGGAGCCGCCGCCCGACGGCACGGTGACCACCCTCGACCAGGTCGGGGCGCTCGCCCCGGAAGTCGCCGGTCTGCTGCGCTCCCGCGCCCTCGCCGACGAGGCGAACCTGAGCGCGTTCCTCGATGTCATCGACTCGACGCTGTGGACAACGGACCCGCTCGGCGACCGTACCGACGAGACCCTGTCCGTACTGGTCGGACATCCGCTGGCCCTGGTCCGGGCCCGGCTGCGGCTCGCCCTGGACGGCCCGCCCCGGTCCGACCCCGGCTGGGCGGCCACCCTCCGGCCACCGCCGTCCGCTTTCACCGCCGACCCGTTCGCGGTACGGCTCGGCGACCGGCCCGCCCGCGACGACGGCCTCATCGGCTACTACCGCGCCGCGCCCGGTGGCGGTTACGACTACGAACGGTTCGACAGCGTCACCGCCCCCGACGACGGCCAGGACCTCGTCGTCCGTATCGGACCGCCCGGCGCCGCCGACCCGGCGCAAACCCCTGACCCGCAAACCCCCGACCCGCGGACCCCGAACTATGTGAACCTGACCTTCGGCGACGCCGAACCCACCGGGCTACTGCTGCTCGTCGACCCGCGGGCGAGCGTCCACGCCGTCAGCGGTATCACCCCCACGGCCTCCGTCACGGTGCCCCGGCAGCATGTCGACGGGGCGCTCCGCGGCCTGGGGGCCGTCTTCCGGTTCGGACCCGTCGTGGGGGGCGGCGACGAGACGGGCGCCCTGCCTTTCCCGCCGCCCGGCACCCGGCACGGCACCTGGTCGTGGCTGCGTCCACCCGCTCCGGGGGGCGGGTCCTGGACACCGTACGACCTGGTCCCGGCGCCGCCGAACGCGGACTTCCCGGACCGTCCGCCCACGCTGGAGGACGGTCTGCTCCGTCTTCTCCCCGAAACCGCCCCCGACCCCGACCCCGACTCCGACCCCAGCCCCGGTTCCGCCCACGCCCCCGACTCCGAGCAGCAGTAGTCACCTCTTCCACCGACGCACCAGGAGGCCCGTCGTGTCCGATCAGCTCCCCCTGCTCACGTACCGTCTCTCCACCAGTCCGGCCCCGCTCCAGGCGAGCACCCCGGACACCGCGTCCCAGGGCCGGATCAACGTCGCCGTCACCGCGGAACGGGACGACGTGTACTGCGACTGGATACAGATAGCGGTTCCGGGCGACGCGCAGAGCGGTGGCGCGTACTTCACCGAGGGACCGGCGTTCTCCACGGACAACGACCAGTGGGCAATCGGCTCCATGGTCCAGGTGTCGGGAAAACATATCGGTCTCGCCAGTGACGCCCTGTTCTACCGGGCGATCTTCCGGTACGCGGGCGACGACAGCGCCCCGATCGACGGCACCGTGCACTTCGGCCTCAGCGGGCCGCTCAGTTCCACCACCGGCATGCTCGACTACCACGTCGCGGAGCACTCCGACACCTCGTCCGACCCCGAGGACTACATCGCGCGGCGGCAGGTCCTCCCCCTGCCCGTCACACCGCCCGTGTTCTATCTGCACACCTTCCTGGCACGCGGCGACGCGAACGCCGCCGCCCCGAAGACCAGGTTCGCCGCGGGCAGCAGCGTCTATCTCTCCTGGGAGAGCAACGGCTCCGACTTCCGGCTGTTCGACGGCGACGGCAACCTCGTGCACGACGGCCCCGAGACGTTCCACACCCTCGCGACCGGCTTCCTCACCGCGGACACCACCTTCACCCTGGAGGGGTCCATGGCGTCCGCCGCCGGAGCGGGCGGCAGCGGATTCGAACCGGTCTACCAGTACGCGACCCTCACCCTCACCGTGCCGGACCCGACGCTGAGCGCGCTGACCGTCCAGGGCGGCGTAGACGCCCGGTCGACCCTGGAGGTCCACGGGGACACCTCCCTGAAGTCCGCCCTCACCGTCGACGGCTCGGCCGGAGTGGGCAACGCCCTGACGGTCAGCGGCTCCGCCGACGTACGGAACAGCCTCACGGTGGGCTCCCGGCTGACCGCCCGCGGCGATATGACGGTGGGGAGCGGCCTGGACGTCTCCGGCACCCTGAACGCCAACGGGGTCCTCAACGCCCGCGACGCCCTGAACGCCTACGGCCAGGTCGAGGCGGTGAGCAGCGACCACTATGTCCGGATCCGCGAACTGCGCGGCCCGTACGGCGAGAAGGTCTCCATCAACAGCAATGTCGAGGTGCTCGCGGAGTGCGATGTAACCATCCACGAGCATCTGTACGTCACCAAGGACATCAAAATCAACAACTACGGGGTGCTCTCCGACCGCGACCAGATCGGGCTGTACAACAACCACTACGGCGGCTACCTGTACGCCAGCACCTACGAGAAGGACAGCGACCGCCGTATCCCGTACGTATGGGTGCCGGGGGACCGGGTCACGGAGTCCTACTGGCGTATCTCGCGCGACTGAGGCAGGGGCCCTCAGGCGGTCCCGGCCCCGGCGTCTCCGGGCCGCGCCGGGGCCGGGCCGAACCCGTCACGCCCGTAAAGGAGAAGCCGAACCGGCCCTGCCCATACGGCAATCGGAGGGAGCACGGCCGTGCGGCTCGTGGAATCCTGAGGAGGAGGTGCTTCGAACGAGCTTGGCTTGACGGGGGTTGATGAGTCGTGGGTTACACGATTCCCGAGGGCGTCGACACGATGCTGGACGTCGTGGGCGTGGGCTGGCCGAACGTCGACGAGGACGCGTACCGCGATATGGCGGAC
The DNA here is from genome assembly GCF_053981115.1 of Streptomyces sp. NPDC003691. Taxonomy (NCBI): domain Bacteria; kingdom Bacillati; phylum Actinomycetota; class Actinomycetes; order Kitasatosporales; family Streptomycetaceae; genus Streptomyces; species Streptomyces sp. NPDC003691. The sequence goes on from NZ_JBSFNQ010000032.1 coordinate 73,496, forward strand.
GCCCTGCGGGAGTTCGCCGACGACGCGGACGACGACGCCGGGACGGCGCACGGGCACATCCAGCGGCTGCTGTCGACGGGGCAGAGCGAATCGCTGGCCGCGCTGGACGCGCACTGGAAGAAGGTCCAGGGCAAGAACAAAGACCTGGCGGGCGCGGCCCGTATCATCGCGGGCGCGCTCGACCGGGTGGCGGACATCATCGTCGCCCGGAAGATCGCGGCGGTCGGCGAGCTGGCCGATCTGTGCGCCACGATCGGTATCGCGCTCGCCGCCGCCCCCTTCACCGTAGGGCTCACCGCGCTCTTCGCGGGTGCCAAGATCGCCGCGACGCGGATCGCGTTCAAAAGGATCCTCAAGGAGATGGCGGAGGCCGCGGTCGCCGAGATCACCGCCACGCTCACGCAGCCCGCCGTCACCGCGCTGGAGAGCATCCTCACGGATCTGGCGATCCGGACTGTCATGGACGTCACCGGCGCGGACGCCGGCGCCGACCCCAAAATGCAGGTCAACTCCGCAATGCAGGTCAACTCCGCGGGCGGCAGCGGGCCCGGCGGCACCCTCGGGATCGACCACGACTCCCACGGCTCGACCGGCAGCAGGCTGGCGCATGTGCAGACGTCGATGAACGGCCGCGCGAAAGGCAAGATCGACAAGGCGAAGGGGCACCACGGACGGGCCAAGGGCAGGGACTCCCTCACCGCCGTTCTCGACGGCACGATCGAAGGCGTGGTCGAGAAGCTCGTCAAGGGCCACAAGCACCTCGGCGACCATATGGGCAAGAAGCTCCCCGACGCCCTCGGCCAGAGCTCCACGACCCACAAGAACACCGACAAGGACATCGACGACCGGATCAAGAAGGTCACCGGCAGCGGCCGGGGCGACGACGGCGATCTCACCGGCAAACGCCCCGACAGCGGCACTCCCGCCCGCAAGACCCCCGACAACCCCCGTACCAAGCCCGACTCGCTCAACGGTGCCGCGCTCAACGCGCGGGCCAACAGCATCCCGCCGTCGCGGCGGACCTGCGAAACCGACCCGGTCGACGTGGCCACCGGCGAGATGCAACTGCCGCAGACGGACCTCTCCCTGCCCGGTGTGCTCCCGCTGGTGCTGCGCCGTACGCATCTGTCGGGATACCGCTACGGGCACTGGTTCGGCCGCAGCTGGGCCTCCACCCTGGACGAGCGCATCGAATTCGACGCCCGCGGCCAGGGCGCGCTGTGGGCGCGCGAGGACGGCACCGTCCTCGTGTACCCGCGGCTGCCCGCCCCGGGTGACCCGGAGGGTGTGCTCCCCAATGAGGGCGACCGGCTGCCCCTCGCCCACGGCGGGGTGGACGGCGACATCACCACCTATGTGATCACCGATCCGCAGTCGGGCCTGATCCGCAGCTTCTCCGGCAGCCCGTACCACCCCTCCGGCGCGTACTGGCTGTACGAGGTCGAGGACCGGCACGGCAACGGCATCACCATCGACCGGCGCCCCGACGGCGCCCCCGTCACGGTCGTCCACGACGGGGGCTACCGGGTCGGCACGACCGTGGTGGACGGCCGTATCGCCGAACTGTCGCTGCGCACTCCCGGCGGGCCCGTCACCGTCCTCGCCTACGGCTACGACCCGGACGGCAACCTCGACGCCGTCACCGACTTCTCCGGACGGCCGCTGCGCTACGGCTACGACTCGGACGCCCGCATCACCTCGTGGACCGACCGCAACGGTTCCGTCTACCGGTACCACTACGGCCCCGACGGCCGCGTCACCGGCACCACCGGCCCCGACGGCTGCCTCTCGTCCTCCTTCGGGTACGGGACCGTCCCCGGCTCCACCGACACGGTCACCCGGTACACGAACTCGCTGGGCGCCACCACGGTCTACCGCGTCAACGACCGCTTCCAGGTGGTCGCCGCCACCGACGCCCTCGGACACACCACGCTCATGGAACACGACGACGGGGACCGGCTCCTTTCGGCGACCGACGCCCTCGGGCACACGACCCGCTGGCAGTGGGACGAACGGGACCTCCTCCTCCGTATCTCCTTCCCCGACGGCACCACCACCAGCGCCGAATACGACGACGAACGCCGTCCCGTGGCGATCACCACCGCCCAGGGCGCGGTGTGGCGGTACGCGTTCGACGACCGCGGCAGCCCCGTCACCGTCACCACCCCCGACGGCGCGGTCACCCACTACACGTACGAGCGCTCCGGCGCCCTCGCCTCCGTCGTCTCGCCCTGCGGGGACCGGGAGACCTTCACCAACAACCCCGCGGGGCTGCCGCTCACCCGCACCGACGGCCTCGGCCACACCGCCTCTGTCACGCGTGACGCGTTCGGCCGTACCGTCGTGGCGACCGACGAGACCGGGGCCGTCACCACGACCGAGTGGTCCGCCGGGGGTCTGCCGCTTCTCCGCGTCCACCCCGACGGCGGGCGCGAGTCGTGGAGTTACGACCCCGAGGGCAACTGCCTGACCCACACCGACCCGGCCGGCGGGGTGGAGCGCTTCGCGTACACCCACTTCGACCAGCTGGTCTCCCATATCCGCCCCGACGGTTCCGGCCACACCTTCGGCTACGACACCGAGCGCCGCCTCACCCGCGTCCGGGGACCGCTGGGCCGGGAGTGGACGTACGCCTACGACACCGCCGGGCGGCTCGCGTCCGAGACCGACTTCGACGGCCGCACCCAGAGCTACGCGTACGACCCGCTCGGACGCCTGGTCCGCCGGGTCTCCCCGCTCGGCCGGACCGTCTCCTTCCGCTACAACCCGGTGGGGCGGGCCGTGGAGAAGGACGCCGACGGCGCCGTCACCCAATACGTCTACGACCGCGCCGGCCGGCTGGTCGGGGCCGACTCCCCCGACTCCTCGGCCTCCTGGCGGCGCGACGCCCTTGGGCGGGTCCTGGCCGAGACGGTCGACGGACGCACCGTCCGCTACACCTACGACGCGGCCGGGCGCCGGACCTCCCGCACCACCCCCGGCGAAACCGTCTCCCGGCTCCACTACGACGCGGCGGGCAACCGCGCCGCGCTCACGGTCGGCGACCACGCACTGCACTTCACCCACGACGCCACCGGCCGCGAACTGAGCCGCAGCCTGGGCGCCCTGTCCCTGGTCCACTCCTGGGACGCCATGGGCCGGCTCACCGGCATGCGCGTCGACACCCCGGAGGGCCCGGCCGTCTCCCGCGGCTACTCCTACCGGGCCGACCACCGCGTCACCGGCGTGGCCGACCTGCTCCGGGGAACCAGCCGCGAGATCACCCCGGACCCGCTGGGACGCCCTCTCGCCGTCTCGGCCGAGGGCTGGAGCGAGCGGTACGCCTACGACGCCGAGGGCAACCAGACCGAGGCGCAGTGGCCGGACGGCGGCCCGGGCGCCGAAGCCCGCGGCGAACGCACCTACGACGGCTCCCTCCTGACGGCCGCCGGCTCCGTCACCGTCGTCCACGACGCCGCGGGCCGGGTCGTGGAGCGCCGCAGGAAGCGCCTGTCGCGCAAACCCGACGTCTGGCGGTACACATGGGACGCCGAGGACCGGCTCACCGCCTGCACCACACCCGACGGCGTCCGGTGGAGCTACCGGTACGACCCGCTCGGCCGGCGGGTGGCCAAACGGCGCCACGACGCGTCCGGCGCGGTCGTGGCGGAGATCCGGTTCGCCTGGGACGGCACCCGGCTGGCCGAACAGACGGACCTCACCACCTCCGTAAGCCTCACCTGGGAGTACGACGGCTTCCGCCCCCTGGTGCAGGCAGAACGCCGCGCTCCCGGGCCGGACGGCGAGGCACGGGACACGGATGCCCGGTTCTTCGCGATCGTCACCGACCTCGTGGGCGCCCCCACCGAACTGGTCGCCCCGGACGGCGAGGTCGCCTGGCGCTCCCGGGCCACCGTATGGGGCGGCACTGCCTGGAACCGGTCGGCCGGGGCGTACACCCCGCTGCGCTTCCCCGGGCAGTACGCGGACCCGGAGACCGGCCTCCACTACAACCACTTCCGTCACTACGACCCCGACACCGCCCGCTATGTCACCCCCGATCCCCTCGGGCTGGCACCGGCCCCCAACCACTACGCCTATGTCCCGGACCCGCTGACCGTCCTGGACCCCAACGGGCTCAAGCCGTGCGAGGATCTCGACCCGGTCGAGATCACCGTCCGGTGGATACCGGGCATGCCGAAGCAGCAGTTCCGGATGAAGGCCGAGGCCCTGCAGCGGCTCAGCGACGCCGGTGTCCTGTTCAAGGCACCAAACCCGGTGGCCCGGGACCGGAAGATCACCGGAAAGTACAAGCAGGAGCTGATCAAGAAGGTCTTCGACCAGTTCGGCAAGAACAACCGCGAGTTCGCGGAGCAACTGCGCAGCCGGATCCTGAGCAGCATGAACCCCGACCATGTCTGGGAGCTCCAGCTCGGGGGGCCGGACGCCGCGACCAATCTGCATATCCTGGACCAGTTCACCAATCAGCAGATCGGGCTCTACCAGATCTGGCCGCAGATCAGGGACCTGCCCGATTTCACGCCGATCAGGATCAGGATCGAAGGACCGCCCTCATGACGAGCCCGGACGTACACCACCTGCTGGACAGCGCACGAGCCCTGCTGCCGCGGGAGGCGGAGTGGGACATGCTGAACTCCGTCCCCGCCGCCCACACCGGCCCGCTCGACCCCGCCGTGCCCGAGGCGTACCGCGACTACCTCACCGCGGCCGACGGCGGCATCTTCAGCAACGTGGTCCTCTTCGCGGCCGAGGACACCGCCGGGAACCAGTCCCTCGCCGACACCGTGGAAGGGGCACCCGTCACCCTCGGCCGGGCGGACTGGTTCTGCTTCGGCAAGGTCTACGAGGACCCGCTGTTCCTCAAGCGCGCGGACGGCACCGTCTGGGGCTTCCCCGACCAGGGCATCACCTGGTGGCAGAGCGCCGTGTTCGAACAGTGGGCCGAGGACCTTGACTCCTTCCTCCGCGACACGCTCTTCGGCCCCGGCTACCGCTCCCTGACCGACGCCGACGAGGACGACCCGTGGTTGCAGGTGCTGCGCGCGATGGGGCGGGTCGACGGGTAACCGCCGGCCGGGCCACGGCGGTCCGTCCGAAGGCGTCCCATACCGCGGGGCCGCGGCAGGGACGCAGCCATGCGGGCCACTCGCAGGACTGCGTCCCCGACGGCAACCGGCGCCGGCCCGGCGCCGCGGGCTCGTCAGAGAGCCATCGGGCAGTTCCTAGTCGACGTCCTCCTTGGTGTTGCCCATCTTCAGGCCGTCCACGTAGTGGACGACGTGGTGGTCCTTTGCCCCGTAGACACCCCACTTCGGCTTGTTGCCGCCACCGAGGGTGTCCCAGGTCTGAGCCTTCCAGTGCTGGGTGCTCTCCGGGGTGTCCGCTTTGAAGGTCTGCCGCACACCGTTGAACCAGAGCTGGACCCAGCCTCCGTCGAGGGTGTCGGAGAACTTCATGCCGATGACGATGCGGTTCCAGGTGTTCGCGGAGACCTTGCCCGCCGACCTCCAGATGGTCTGCTCGGCTTGGTGCGGCTGCCGCTGGAGCATGGTCAGATAGCCGCCGCCGTCTATCTTGAGGACGACGGGCCAGTTCTGCGCTCCGTCGCTGTTGGACTTCCACTGGAAGATCGCGTGGTTGTCGGCGGCGTTGGAGAGTTTGCTCTCCCAGCCGAAGAACCGGGTGGTCCCGTTCTGGAAGACGTAGTTGACGTTGTCGGTGGCGACACCCTTGCTCTCACAGCGGTTCGAACCGCTCGTCTTCTCGTATCTCCACACCATGCCGCGTGCCGCGCCGTCCTGGACGGCTGTGACACTGTTGCCGGCGTCCGAGCAGTTGCTGCCTACGTTCTCGAAGACCCTGCCCGGGTCGGAGAGGGCCTCTGCGTTCCAGATCACCGCCGCGTGGGCCTGCGTCGCGAGGAGCGTCATCGTCGTCGCTCCGGCAGCGAGGGTGCCCGCGATTCCGGTCAGTTTCCTCATGGTTCCGTTCCGTCCTTCGGTCATTGGGGCAGAGCCGGGTCCCGGGGGAACGCGGTCGCCAAGGCCGGTACGGCCGCCGGACCGCGCTTCATGGATCCTCCAGGGACCGAGGAGCCCGCTTTCCGGGCGCCACCGGCACAGAAGATGGCCGCCTCACCCGTCTCGTTCCGTCCCCGCCGACCCAGTCGGCTCGGGGTGGCTGCCAAGACGGCTGCGAAGTGCCTCCAGGGACCAAGATTCCGGATGGGCAACTCCCTTTCGGCCAGCGCCCGTTACTCTGTCCGCAGCCTTACGGCCCGTCCCTCCGGGCCTTCGCACAGCACCACCCCCACGTCTCCCGGTTCCCGTCGTCCGGCCGACCGCACACCGCGGCCACCGGCCCATCGGGTTCCGGCCATCCGCTAGCCGAAGGCACCCATGCGCCTCAGACGACTGATCACCCCTGCGATAGCCCTGGGACTCACCGCGGCCCTCTTCCCCGCCCTTCCCAGCGCCGCCGCCCCCGCGTCCCCCGCCGCCCCCACCGGCCGGACGCTCGACTGGGGCACCTGCGGCCCCGGCCTCCCGCCGACCGTGGAGTGCGCCGTACTCCCCGTCCCGGTGGACCACAGCGACCCCGGCAGCCGGACCGTCGAGATGGCCGTCTCCCGTATCAAGGCCGCCGACCCCGGCAAGCGGCGCGGCGTCCTGCTGTTCAACCCCGGCGGGCCGGGCGGCCCCAGCCTGTTCTACCCCCTGTGGATGGCCGAGACCCTGCCCCAGTCGGTGAAGGACCAGTACGACCTCATCGGGTTCGACCCGCGCGGCGTGAGTGCCAGCAGCCCCCTGTCCTGCTCCACCACCACCCGGGACGAACGGCTCACCTTCCGCCCCTACCGGGACGCCACCTTCGCCAAGGACGTCGACTGGGCCCGCGATCTCGCCGCCAAGTGCCGGGCCAACACACCCGACATCGCCCACTTCACGACGCGCAACATCGCCCGCGACATGGACCGGCTCCGGGTCGCCCTCGGTGAACGGCGGATCTCCTACTTCGGTCTCTCCTTCGGCACCTACCTGGGCGCCGTCTACACCGAGATGTTCCCCGAGCGCGTCGACCGGTTCGTCCTGGACAGCGCCGTCAACCCGAAGCAGGTGTGGCGGGGCATGGTGCAGAACTGGGCCCCGGAGGCGGAGCCGGCGTTCCGCCGGTGGACGCGGTGGACCGCCGAACGCTCGTCGACGTACGGAGTCGGCGACACCCCCGCCGAGGTCAGCCGGCTCTTCTGGGACCTGGTCGAACGCGCCGACCGGACCCCCATCGACCTCGGCGGCCACCCGTACACCGGGGCCGAGATCCGCGACTGGATGCGCTGGGACATGTACCGTCCCGCGCTCGGTGCCGCGTTCCTGGTGAAGCTGCGGGACGCCGCCGCCGGCCTGCCCGTCGAGCCCCATCCGCCGTATGTCCCCACCGATAACGAACTCGCTGCGTACATCGCCGTGACCTGCGGTGACGTCAGCTGGCCCACCAATCCGGCCCGCTATCGGGCCGACAGCCGCCGCGACAGCGCCCGCTACCCGTTCTTCGGCGACTCGGTGTCCAACATCGTGCCCTGCGCCTTCTGGGAACGGCCCGTAGAGCCCACGACCCGGATCGACAACTCGCTGCCGACGCTGATCGTCCAGAACGAGTGGGACTCGCAGACCCCGCCCTCAGCCGCCCGGGGGCTCCACCGGGCGCTGAAGGGCTCCCGGCTGGTGTACGTCGAGGAGGGCGAGGGGCACGGCGTGTACGGCCGCGGGATCAGCAGTTGCGCCGACTCGCTCGTCACCCGCTATCTGACCACCGGCAAACTCCCGGCCGGAGACGTGACCTGCACCCCCGACCCGGCTCCCCCGGCCACCGCCCGCGGCACGGCGCCGGACACCGCGCCCGCGCCGCTGCCCGGCCCGCGCGCCCCGTTCGGCGGACGCTGACCGGTACGCATACGGCTACGGGCCACCGCGACCGGCGTTTACCGGGGGCGGGGGGGCCGGGCCAAGGTCCCCGCGCGCCCCGGGCACGGTAGAGGACACCAGATTACACCCCTTCCCAGATGAAC
>NZ_JBSFNQ010000033.1:0-80447 GCF_053981115.1 Streptomyces sp. NPDC003691
CATCGCGGACGGTTCGTACCTGCCACGAGCGGCCCCGGCCCCGTACCCGTCGGTCCCCACCCCACCCCATCTCACCCCACCCCGTCGTACGACCCCGCCATGCGTCCGCGGCGCCCTCACCCCGCCCGTTCGAGATTCCGCTCCAGCACCGCGATGTAGTTGTCGATGAAGTGGTCCCGCACCCCGTCGGCCGCCGGTGCCAGCGCGTCCGCCGTCAGCCCCCGCGCCCGGTCCGCCAGGGTGCCGAGCAGCGGCATCGACGTATGCAGCTTCCCCTTCGCGTCGAAGTAACGGACCGCGTCCGTATGCGTATAGGCGGGCTCCGGCGGCAACTGCGGCACGATGTCGTTGTTGTTGACGAAGCGGAAGAGCTTGTCCCGGAAGCCCTGGTTCACGGCCGAGGCCAGGATCCGGTCGCAGGTGCGCGGCTGTCCGTACGTGTAGACGCCGTCCGCCCGCAGCCGCGGCTCCTCCAGATACATCCGGCAGCCCGCGAGCATCGCCAGCGCCCCGCCCAGACTGTGCCCGGTGAACCAGACGGTCTGCCCGTCGTCGCGGAGTTCGGCGATCGCGTCGCGTACCCCCGGATAGACGGAGTCGAGGGCCTCGGCGAAGCCGTAGTGCATATAGCCGGTACGGGCCGGACCCGGCCACGGCGGAGTGCTCGCGTCCGACAGCCAGTCCCGGATCCGGGCCGGCTCGGTGCCCCGGAACGCGGTCACGATCATCCGGTCCCCGGCCATCGTGTACGCCTGGGTGTCCTCCAGCGCGAACGGCGGCTCGAAGAGCGACTCGTGGTGCCGGACCCGGTCGAAGCCCCACTCCCGCGCCTGCCGTACGACGTCGTCCCGGCCCGCGTACGCCAGTTTCGCGGCCCGGGCCATCCAGTAGGCGTGCGGAATGCTGTAACCGGTGGCCTGCTGGTCGGGCGCGGGCGGTACGGGCACGGTCGTCTTCTCCCTCTCTCCGGCGCCGTACGGCCCCGGCCCATTCCGTGCCGTACGGCCCCGGGCGGCGTCCCCGGCCCCTCGTCCCGTACTCAACCCGCAGGCACCCGCCCCCGGGCGGCCCGCCACGCGACGGCCCGCCCCGCCGTCCCCCGCCCGGCCTACGGATTCCGCTCGCTAGAGTTTTTGTATGGGTACGGGGATGGGGAACGGCGACGGCGGCGTCCCGGAGGGCTTCGGCCCCCCGGCGTACAACGGCAACCCCTTCGCGCCCCCCGGCGCCCGCCCGGCGGCCCCGGGCCCGTACGGCACCGCCCCCGGCCCATACGGAACGTCCCCCGGCCCGTACGGCGCCCCGCCGCCCGCGGCCCCGCGGCCCGCCGCCGCCCGCTGGGAGACCGCCCCCAGCCATATCGAACGCGAGCTGTACGAGGCCAAGATCCGCGGCGACTGGTCCGCCTACTTCGACGTCCTCGGCCGCAACTGGCTCTACACGGCCCAGCGCCGTCAGTTCCTCGACGCGCACCCCGGCGAGGTGCAGTTCCTGCCGGACTTCTCGCCGCAGGTCGGCGGCCCGTGCCTGACCGTCCGCACCGAAGGCGTACTCCCCGCGCCCGTCGCCGACCCGGTCTACTCCTCCGCGTCCCTGTCCTGGTACGCCAAGGCGTGGGACCCCGGCGACCCGCCGTGGCTGGCGGTGAACCCCGGCACCCCCTGCGAGGCGTACTTCCTCACCACCCCGGCCCACCGAGCCCAGTGGCAGCGGCACACCGCCGCCGAGATCCGGCCCGGGCTGAAGCTGCGCGCCCTCCATGTCGGCGGCCCGCTGCACGGCTCGGTCGCGCACGGGCTGGCCTGCGGCGCCCTGCTCTCCGTCAACAACGGCGAACTGTGGAACGCCCTCGGCTACCACGGCCGCGGCTACCAGCGGGAGCGCGTCCGGCTCAAGGAGTGGTGGGGCATCGACACGTCCGCCGAGTGGCGGGACGCCCTGGAGCGCCTGCTCGCCGCCGAGCAGACCAGCCCGGTCTGGGAGTTCGCGCTCCGGGTCCGCCGCAGCCTCGCCCTCGACTTCGGCGGCGCGGTCGAACTGGACCACTGGCGGGCCGTCGCCGAACGCGTCATCCGCGGCAACGCGGAACGGGCCGCCGAACCCCGGATCACCCCCGAGGGCGTCACCCCCGGCACCCCGGCCGACGAGACCGAGGTGGCGGCGCAGTCCGCGGGCGTACGGAGGCTGATCGGCCGGATCGCCCGCTACGAGGCCCGGTTCCGCGCCGACGGCCTGCTGGAGGGCGACCGGTTCATCCGCACCCTGGAGGCCTGGGACTACGGCCGCGCCTCCGGAATGGCCCGCTGGGGCCTGGGCGCCCGGTTCGGCACCCTGGCGGAGACCGAGGCGGCGGTGCTGCGGGCGGGCAGCGCGGCGCGGGCCAACTACCGCTCGTGGGAGGAGTTCTCGGCCGCGTACATCCTGGGCCGCTGTCTCCACTTCGACGAGGAGGAGTTCGGCGACTGGTACGGGGACGCGCTGGCCAGCCACCGGATCCTGACCACCGACCCGGCGAGCCCATGGCTCAACATCCCCTGGAAATAACCTCCCCCTCCCCTTCTCCCTCCCCCCTTCCCCTTCCTCTACGTTCCCTCCGCCTGCACCCGTCCCTCCCGTACCGCCTCCACCAGCGCCCGGTGGTCCCGCTCGTTCTGGTCCGCGTACACCTCGGCGAACTCGGCGACGGCCAGGTCGAAGGCGTCGCCGCCGCCCAGATAGGCGCCGATCGCGATCCGGTCGCCGGACCGGGCGTGCGCCCTGGCCAGGGTGGCGCCGCAGAGTTCGGCGAAGAGACGCATGCCCTTCGGCACCATCGCCTGGGGTACGACGATGCCCTTCCAGTCGTGCAGCTGCCGGATATAGAAGTCGCGGTACGGCACATCGACGTCGGTGACCCGGTCCCAGCCCAGGAACACGTCCCCGACGGCCTGCATCAGCCGCTGCCCCGCCACCACCCGCTGCCCCTGGTTCTCGTACGCGCTCCGCTCCGTGTACCGCTCCAGCACCGAGCGGTCGGCCTCCTTGGCCTGGAGGATCAGCGGGTCGGTGTCGTCGCGGCCGAGCAGCAGCAGGATCCAGCAGCGGGTGCCGACACTGCCGACACCGACGACTTTGCGGGCGATATCGACGATCCGGTACTGGCGGAGCAGATGGCGGCGTTCCATGGAGAGACTGCTGCCGTAGTGGTCGACCAGGGTGTGCAGCTCGGTGACCAGCCGGTCCAGCGAAGGGCCGTCGACGAGGTCCTCGACCGGCACGATCAGCGGCGGGTCGGCGGCGAAGCGGCGGCCGCCGTCGCGCTGCTCGGTCAGCTTCTCGAAGGCCTTCATACTGTCCCGGGTACGGGCCTTCGCCATCGCCTCGGCGAGGCGCATCCGGCCGCGCTGGTCGAGCCGTTCGTCGGCGAGCGCCTGCACCTGTTCCATATCGCCGCGGTCGTACCAGACCTCCAGATTGCCCATCCCGGCGTAGGCCCGGATCCGCTGCCGGTAGACGCGGACCGCGGACCGGACGATCGCGGCGCGTTCCTTGCGTGACCAGTTGTTCTCCCGGCCGGCGATGACCAGGCTGGTCGCGAGCCGTTTGACGTCCCACTCCCAGGGGCCGGGATGGGTCTCGTCGAAGTCGTTGATATCGAAGACGAGCCGGCGCTCGGGGGAGCCGAGGAGCCGGAAGTTCATCATGTGGGCGTCGCCGCAGAGCTGGGCGGTGAGCCCGGACGCGGGAGTGGCGGCGGACAGGTCGGAGGCCATGATCGCGGCGGCGCCCCGGTAGAAGCGGAACGGCGACTCGGTCATCCGCCCGTAGCGCACGGGCACGAGGTCGGGCACCCGGGCCGCCGACTGCTCCTCGACGACGGAGACGGGATCGGGGCGCCCGGACGGCGGGTCGTAGCGCGCGTGCGCGGACCGGGGCGTCTTCTTGCGCTTCGCCCGGCCGCGCTCGGCCCGCTCGCGCGGGGTGGCGTGCGGGTGGGGGCCGTAATGACCGTGCTCCCCGATACCGCGGCGGCGCCCTCCGCCGGATTTCCGGTCGGCCATGGCGATGGCACCTCCCTGCGGGCGCGGGCGGCAGGGACCATGGCCGCCCTCTATGCCCCATCTTCCCCTTTCATCCCATGGGCTGCATGTCACGTGACATGCCCCACAAGATCCGCTTCCGCGCAACGCCGCCGGCCGCACCGGGCGTGAACGCGGTTACGCCCCGATCGCGCCCGCTCCCCGACCCTCCCCGCTCCCCGCCCCTCCCCGCTCCCCGACCCTCCCCGCTCCCCGCCCCTCCTTCTCCTCCTCCCTCTCGTAAGGAATCCCCTCCCTCCCACCCCGAAGGACTCCATGAACACTCCCTCCCCCGGAACGGCGGCCGCTCTCCCCGGAAGACTCCCGGCCCTCGCCCGGCGTCTGGCGTCCTTCACCCGGCATCTGCTGGTCTTCGGCCGGCTCCAGACCCGGGCCTGTGTCTTCGCGGCCGCGCTGTTCATCGGCATGGCCGCGGCCGAGGCGCTCCCCGACGGCCTCCCGGTCTCCCGCTACGACCTGCTGCTCGTCTACGGAGTCGCGCTCACGGCCCTGGGGTACGCGATGCGCTGGGAGACGGGCCGGGAGGTCGCGGTGGTGGCGGTCTGCCATCTGCTGGGCTTCGCCTTCGAGGTGGTGAAGGTGCAGGTGGGCTCGTGGACCTACCCGGAGGACGCGCTCACCAAGGTCGCCGGGGTGCCGCTGTACGGCGGCTTCATGTACGCGGCGGTGGGCAGCTACGTCTGCCGCTCCTGGCGTCTGTTCGAGCTGGAGCTGTCCGGCTACCGCCCGCGTACGACGGCGGTGCTCGCGGCCCTCGTCTACCTCAACTTCCTCAGCCACCACTGGCTGCCGGACGCCCGCTGGGTGCTGGCGGGCCTGCTGCTGCTGGCCACGGGCGGGACCTGGGTGGCGTACACCGTGGGGTCGATCCGCCCCCGGATGCCGCTCGCGCTCGCCTTCGTACTGATCGGCTTCTTCCTCTGGGTGGCCGAGAACCTGGCCACCTACCTCGGTGCCTGGTCCTATCCGCACCAGCTCGACGCGTGGTCGCCGGTGCCGGTGACCAAGTGGGCGTCGTGGGCGCTGCTGATCAGCGTCACCGTGGTGATCACCCGGCAGGCCCGGGAGTTCCGCCGGGGGAGAGCGGCGGCCGCGGACTGACCCGCTCCCGCCCCCGCCCCGTACCGTATTGCCCCGTACACACACCATCACCGGGGGAAGCCGTGTCCGGCCCGAAGGCCCGCATACCTGCCGTACCTGACCTGCCCGCCACACCTGCCACACCTGCTCCGACTGCCGACGGCCGGCCCGCGCGCAGTACGGAGGCCGATGCCCTGCGCGGCTTCGCCCTCCTGGGAATTCTGCTGGTCAACGCCTTGATGATGGCGGGTCCCTATGGCTACGGGGCGATCGGGGAGTCGGCCGGCTCGGCCGCTGACCGGACCGTGCTGGGCCTGGTCCAGACGCTGGTGGCCGCCAAGTTCTATCTGATGTTCTCGTTCCTCTTCGGCTACAGCCTGACCTTCCAGACGGCCGCCGCCGAACGCGAGGGCGCCCGCCCGGTGCCGCGGCTGCTGCGCAGGTCGCTGGGCCTGTTCGTACTGGGGCTGCTGCATGCCGTCCTGCTGTTCCCCGGCGACATCCTGATGACCTACGCCGTGCTGGGGCTGATCCTGATCCCCGCCCGGAACTGTGCCGCGGAGACGGCCCGGCGCGCCGCCCGGATCGTCTACGGAGTGACGGGCACCCTGCTGCTCCTGGCCGGACTGGCGTCCCTGGTGATGTCGGAGGCCGACGCGGCCGCGCTCGATGCGGAGGTGGCCGCGGAAACGGCCGCGCTGGCCGCCGACTACCGCGCGGACCCGGCCGGTGTCCTCGCCGCCAACCTCGCCCAGCTCCCGGAGACCCTGTTCGGGATCCTGCTGATGGGCGGCCCGGTCGTGGCGGCCTTCCTGACCGGCCTGTACGGCGGCAGGCGGCACTTGCTCACGGCCCCTCGCACCCGGGACCGGCGGGCGACGCTGCGCCGCTACTGTCTGCTGGGCGCCGCCGCGGGACTGCCCGGCGGGATCTTCATGGCGCTCGCGTTCAGCGGCCCGCTGGGGCCGCGCTGGGTGATCCTCGGGGAGCTGGTGGGGGTCGTGACGGCCCCGGCGCTCACCGTCTCGTACGTCTGCGGGGCACTGCTCTTGCTGGGCACCGCCCGGGGCGCCCGCGCCGCGGCCCTTCTCGCCCCCGCCGGGCGGATGGCGCTGACGAACTACCTGAGCCAGTCGCTCGTCATGGCCCTGGTCTTCACCGCGTACGGCTTCGCCCTGTACGACCGCCTTTCGCCCGCCGTCGTCGTCGCGGGGGCGCTCCTGCTGTACGCCGGGCAGCTCGCCCTCAGCCGGTGGCTGATGGCCCGCCACCGGTACGGCCCGGTGGAACTGCTGCTCCGTACGGTGACCTACGCCCGGCTCCGGCATGAGACCCAGGTCACACCGGACCGTGTCACATCCGCGAGCCCGCCACGGTCATAGAGGTGTAGCCCACGACAACGGCGGATGGAGAACACCATGCAGGCCCGACTGAACATCTTCGGCAGCCCCACCGCGAACAAGGTCATCCGGCACCTCGCCTCGACCGCGCCGGTCATCACCGCGGCGGGCCTGTCCCCCGTGGTCCAGGAGCTGGTGAAGATCCGCGCCAGCCAGATCAACGGCTGCGGCTTCTGCCTGGACATGCACACCAAGGAGGCCGCCGCGGCGGGCGAGGACATCACCCGCCTGCATCTGATCGCGGCCTGGCGCGAGGCGACGGTCTTCACGGACGCCGAGCGGGCGGCCCTGGAGCTGACCGAACAGGGCACCCGGATCGCCGACGGGACGGGCGGGGTCACGGACGAGGCATGGGCGAACGCGGCCAAGTACTACGACGAGGAGCAGCTGATCGCCCTGGTCTCGATGATCGCCACGATCAATGCCTTCAACCGTCTGAACGTGATGACCCAGCAGCCCGCCGGAAGCTACCGGGCCGGCCAGTTCGCCTGACCCGCCCGAAGGCCCCGCCGCGCCCGGCGGGGCCCTTCCGCGGCTGTGGTGGTCAGCCCTCCGGATAGAAGACGAACAGCGTGCACCCGGTCTCGGTCTGCGGCACGTGCGAGGACCCGGCGGGCGCATGGATGAAGGACCCGGCGGGATAGTCCCGGTACCCGTCGTTGAAGACCCCGGACACCACGAAAACCTCCTCGGGCCCGGGCTCGTGCACATCGACCCCTACCCACCGCGCCCCCGGCTCCATCTCCAGCACCTGCGCCGAAGCCCCCCGCTCCCCCTTCCAGAGCGGCCGCTGCCGAATCCCGGGAAAAATCTCGTTCACCGGCGCGTCCCCGACGGCGGCCCAGACGTAGCCGGGCGCGGGCACGGACAGGGGCATGTTCTCTGCTGTCGTCATGGCTCCAGCCTGACCGCCCGCGGCGGCGCTGCCGAGTGTCGGTGAAGACACCACTGGGTACTTTCCTGCCGACCTGTGTCGTACGACTCCTCCAGCCACCGGCCCGATTCGACCTGGTTCGGCCCGGTTCGACGCGACGGGACCGACGCGACGGGACCGACGGACCGACCGGCCCTGAAGCGGTGCCGCCACGTCTCAGAACCGGAGGCTGAACTCGCGGGCTATCGTCAGGGCGTTCTCGAAATCCTCGGTGAAGAGTCCGGGGTTCGCCTCGGCGAGCATCCGGCGGGTCCGCACGGCCCGTCCGATCTCGGTGATCGCCTCCCGCCGCCGCCCGGTCTCCCACAGAGTGACGGCCAGCAGCTCCATGGATTTGGCCAGATGGGGCAGATGGACGTCGGGTGTCACCCGGGCGAGGGCCGCGAAGTGGTCGGTGGCCTCCGCCACCGCGGCCAGCGCCGCGTCAGCCGGCCCGCCCAGCCTGGCCAGACAGTAGAAGAGGTTGGTCAGCGAGGTGGCGAGGCCGTAGCGGAACGCGTCGGGATCGGTTTCGGAGAGAACCCGCTCGATATGTACGGCCTCCTCGACGGCGGCCAGGCTGTCCCGGTGCCGCCCGATGGCCCCAAGACAGATGGAGAGGAATTCCAGGGACTCCGAGAGATCGCGCAGATGGGCGTCGGGGTCCGCTTCCGCCAGGGCGCGCCGGATCCGGGCCGCTTCCTCGATCGCGGCCAGAGCGTCCTCCGGCGCTCCTGCCTCCCTCAGCCGGTGGGCGAGGTTGTGCAGGACCCGGGAGAGACCGCTCCGGTGGGTTCGGGGGTCGTCCCGGACGAGGGCGCGGTAGAGGCCCACTGCCTCCCGGACGGTGGCGAGGGCGGCCTCGTGGCGTCCCACGGCGCCGAGGGCCCATCCGAGGTTGTCGACCGACATCGCGAGGTCCGGCAGATGGATGCCCGGAAACGCCTCGTCCAGGGCGCGGCGTATCTTCACCGCTTCTTCGATGACGGCCAGGCTCTCCTCGTACTGCCCCAGCTCCGTCAGCCGGGCCGCGAGGCTGTTCAGGGACGCGGCGTAGCGGGGGAGGGCGGCGGGATATCTCAGGGCCAGTTCGTGCCGGATCAGCACGGACTCCCGGAGGGCGTCCAGGCCCTCGGCCGCCCGTCCCGACTGCCCCAGCCGCAGCCCGAGGTTGTGCAGGGACTTGGCCAGGCCGGGCAGGTGCTCGTCCCGGTCCTCGGCCGCCGACGAGCGGTAGCGGGCGCTCAGGGTCGTCAGCAGCCGGGTCGAGGTGGCCGCGAGACGGTGGCTGTGGTCGGGGAAGAGATTGTTGAGCTCGTCCAGCTCGTCGAGTGGGGTAGCCGGGTCCGCGGCGATCGCATCGAGGGCGTCGACAAGAGGAGCGGGGTGGTCGGTGCGGGTGGCCACGGCCACGATCTGCCGTGCGAGCCGGCGGTGATGGCGTACGCAGAGTCCGGTCAGACCGGAGTCGAGGCGGCCGCGGAAGACCGGATGGGCGGCTGCTCTGCTGTAGACGGAGAGGAGTTGAACGATGCGGGCCTCATCGGCTCCTGCCAGCAGATTGTGGGCGAGCCCGGGATCGGTGTCGAGAGTGCGGCCGACGAGCCGTTCGGCGAGGCGGTCGGGCTGGAGCGAGCCCCACACCCGGTCGGCGGTGTCCGCCGGGTAGAGCGCGGCGACCCAGTCGGTGATCCGGTCGCGGCGGGCCCGGGGCTGGTCGGCCAGGACCGGGATCCGGCACCACAGGGAGTCGGCGTCCTCACGGTCGGCGGCTCCGGCCAGATGGGCCGCGGCCAGCGCTGTTCCGAGGGCCTGGGGGTACAGCTCGGAGAGCTGCACGCCGGGGCTGACCGCGATGCCTTCCCAGTAGCGGCTCTCATGGCCGAGAAGCCGGTCCTCGACCTCGGCGGCGGTGGTCCGGACGGTCCGGTCCGCGGCGGTGGGCGGCGCGGCGGTGTCGAGGAGGTCCGCGAGAGCGGCCATCTGGAGGGTGAGCGCATTGCCGTAGGCGTCGTCCTCCAGACCGGGCGCGGGCAGTCGGTCGGCCACGGTCCGCCAGGGGTGCGCCGGGGCTCCGGCACCCTCGGCGAGAACCACGGCGAGCGCATGGAGCGCGGACCGGTAGGACCGTGAGCGGTCCGCCGGATCGTCGTTGAGCGGCGGCAGCGGACGGGCGGGCGCGGAGTCGAGCAGATCCTCGGCAAGGCTGCTCGCCCGCTTGGCACCGGCCCACCAGTCACCGTCGGTGCGGGCCAGCAGGAGCACCTTGAGCGGGGTGGTGCCCGGATGCTCGACGGCGGCCTCGATCAGCGCGCCGAGCTGGTCGGTGCGGGTCTCGGCGTAGTCGAGGACGACGAGCAGCGGTTTGGAGGCATGCCGGATCTCACGCAGCTGTTCGTACGACGCCCGTGGATGGAGCCACAGAACGGCCCAGTTCTCTGCGGCCAGCCGGCCGGCGAGCTGGTGGGCGAGGCGGGTCTTCCCCTGCCCGCCGGGTCCGTGCAGCAGCCAGGCGCCGAAGCCGTCCCGGAGGCACCAGGCGGTCAGCTCGGCGAGGAGGTCCTCGCGGCCGTGGAACGGGACGCTCTGCTGTCTGGCCTTCAACAGCGACGAGGGCGAGGACCGCCCGGTCCGGGAGACGATGTGGTCGAGGTCGGCGAGGTGCTGGAACTCCACCGCTTCCAAGCCCTCCGCGCCGCCGCCGTGCGCGGCGAGCGCCGCGCGGAACCCGGGGTCGTGGCGGAGGAGGTAGGCGGGCACCACGGTCAGCTGGCTGTGGTCCGAGTGGGCCCGGTCGGCGGCGACCACACCCACGAGGAGACGGTCGCAGAAGACCGCCGCCCCGGACTGGCCGCCCCACGGCCGGCTCAGGGCGGCCGAGGACCGCGGGGGCTGCCGGTCCAGGTCGATCACGTACCGGTTGGCCACGAACCCGCTGCCCGGATTGATCCGCCCCCGGCTCTGCTCGGCCTCGGGCGGTTGGCCGTCACGGTGGGCGAGATCCGGTAAGCCCCAGGTCAGACAGTTGGCGCCGGGCCGGTCGGTTGCCATCCGGCCCCACCGGACGGGCCCGGCCGGGGCCGTCCACCGAGGGTCCTCGTCCACCAGCACCAGCGCCGCGTCGTACCGGCCGCCGGGGGTGCCGCACCATACCGCCGTGCCGCCCGGCGGCGGCCCGCCGCCGGAGTCCTTCGCACCGGGGTGGAACACCTCCACCCGGGCCCCGGCCCGGCCCACGACATGCGCGGACGTCAGCACCAGCCGGCCCCCCACCGCATAGCCGGAGCCCGGTCCCCCCGGCCCGGTCAGCCCCGCCAGCCGACTTCGTTCCACGCCGCTTCCCGACCCGTGCCGACCGCCGCCGCCCTCAGTCCTCGACCCTCTCCCCGTTGTCCCCGGCCCCCGACGGCCGGTCCTGCGCCCCGGCCACCAGCACGTCCCCGCCCCGGGCGTCCCGGGGCGTCAGCGTGAACGACACCCGGTGCGTACGCCCGCGCGACACCCCTGCTTCGGTGTCCGCCCCGACCGCCCAGAGACTGAACCTGCCGGTCGCCTTCGCGTCCGCCCGGATCTCGACCGCGAACTCCATCTCCACCGGCCCCACGGCGAACACCAGATTCGGATGCTCCCCGACGACCGCCGCCGCCGACACCAACTCGTCCCGCACCGCCGCAACAGCCGCCGCCAGTGGAATGTCCATCGTTTCCCCCCGTGCCCCGTGCCCCCGGTCCGATGAACACACGCTAGCCCGCCCCCTCCCCACCCGTACGGCATTCCCCCTACCTCCTGCCCCACCCACCCGGCCTGCCGGTCATGATTCGTGCGCCGGTGTTCGACGTCGGTGAGTGCCTGGTGGACGGGACCAGGGAGTACGGGACCTGGGCGGAGTGAAGGAGTGCACGGTCCCGCAGGCCCGCAGCTCGGCCCCGGCCATGCGCCCCACCACCGCGGGGCAGACGGCCTGCATCCTCAGCGCCTGTCTCAGGGCCTTGGACGCCCGGGACGTACGCGTGGTGCAGATCTGAGGGGCACCGCCTCCGGCCGATGAACGAGACCGGGCCGGGATTCACACCTTCTGGACAACGACCCTGTCCGGGACGAGTCGTTCCAGGTCGTCCACATCGGAAGTGAAGACCGTGACCTGCCCCTTCTGCTGCCGTGCGATGACGGCGAGTACAGCATCGATTGCGTATTTGTGACCGTGCAGCCCGGTGTCCGCCAAGAGCCGGCGGGCTTGCCGTGCTTCGTCTCTGCCGATGTCCGCAACGCCGACGCGGGAGAGCACCCAATCCCAGCGCTGTTCAGTGGTTCTGCCGTCGTAGGCCTCAACGAGCGTCATGGGAGATGTCACCACCTCGGCTTCACCTGCGGCGGCCAGTTTGAGCCGGGCGATCATCATCCGATCCCCGCGCACGGCAAGCGACAAGGCTTCGCAGTCCAGCACGAAGACACGCAGCGGTGGACTGTGGTTGCCGCCCCGCTGCTTCACGCGGCTTCTCCCGCCCGGTTCGGCCCGGCCGCGCGACGCGCATGCTCGGCATCGAGATCGTCCAGCTCGTCGCGTACGGCCGATTCCTCGCTCTCCGTGACCGGCCCGTGCTCCTCTTCCAGCCAGCCGACCAGTTCCAGGAGCCGGTCGCGGTCGCGCTTGAGACGCAATGCCTCGGCCACATACGCAGACAGGCCGCGCTCGGCCGCCTCCCCGCGGATCTCCTCAAGGAGATCCTCCGGGATCGTTACGGTCACCTTTTTCGTCCCCATACAATCGACCATACTTCCCGTATGGCCCCCCATACCACTGCTGGAGCCGGAGAGATGGCCAAGAGTCCATAGCGAATGGTGTGCCTCCGGCAACGTGCCTGGTCGGAGGCGAGAGGAAGGCGCGAGATCGAACACGTGAGGGGCGACCGCGGCGCGCCGCCTCCTCATGTCGGGCCGTTTTCACTCTTCGGGCACCGGAGCCTCGGAGCCGCGGAAACGGATGGCCGGCGGCTTCCCGCCCGGTCATCCTGACCCCATGGGAGACAGAGCCAACATCATCGTGGTCCGCGAAGACGGGACACATGAGCTGTATCGGACCGGCTGGGCGGTCGGAATCGACCTCGACCTGCTGGAAGGGCCGACAGCGGTTCTCGCCGTGCTTCCCGGACTCCGCCAAGACGGCTGGTGGCTGGACGACACCATGGCCCAGGGCGGGGTACTGCTCGACCTCGGCCGGAAGGTGCTCCTGCTCTTCGCCTGGGAGGGGCCCAGCACGGAGCTCCGCCACCGCGCGGCCGTGTTCGAGCTGATTCGAGCCGCGTGGCCGGGCTGGGAGGTCCGCTGGCTGTACGACGGCCCGGCCGAACTGCGCGAGTACGTCGGACTGGACCCGGAGTACGTCCGCTGCCGCGAAGGGGACGCTTCCCTGCCCCCGTTCCTCGCCCCCGGCGACGAGGACTTGACCGGCTCCGACCCGGGCGGTGTGGTGATCACGGTCAGCGCCGGCTGCTGCTATGTCGCCTCCGACGCCTTCGACCACCCTGTCCGTGAGGGCACCGCCCTGCTCGACCGCCTGGCGGACGCCCCTGTGCACGGAAGCTGCCACCTGCACGTCAACTCCGGCATTCACCTCGACCTGGACCGCCGCTATCTGGGCTGGTGGTGCCTTTACTCCTCGCCGCAGGCTTACCGAGTGCCAGAGCTGTGGCCGGGCTGGACGGTGGAGTTCTGGCAGGACGACTGGGTACGGCACGTCGGAGCCGGCGACCGCTTCTCTCCGGCGGCGTTCGACGCCGGAGAGAAAGCCAGAGCCGCGGTGCTCGCCGAGGCCGGGGAGCGCCGGGCCGTCCGGGCCCGACACCATGCCCTGGTCGCCCGTCCGAGGACCGCACCGGCCCGGTCTCGGGTGGGATGACCGCGAGCGGCCCGGCGGCCTGCTGCGCGGGCTGAAGCTGCCCTCCGTTGAGCGCTGCAGGATCAAGCGTCCGCTTCGATTCTGAAGTGGAGGTCAGACGGTGCCGGAGAGGACCTTCAGCTGCAACCGGCCACTGCCTCCGCCAGGCCGGAGAAGCCGGTCCGGACGGTTTCCAGCCGCTGGAGTCCGGCGAGGCTGATCGTCTTTTGAGAGGGGCACCGCTCGTCCAGCACCTGGGTGGGCAGCACGTAGAAGGTCCACTGCGTGAGGTCGAGGGGGTCCAGAGTCCGCTTGTCCTGGTGGTGCAGCAGGCAGAAGACGTAGACGTCCGAGCGGCGGAGGACCTCGGACGACATCGTGCCCGTCGAGGCGTCCCAGCCGGTGGCGGGAGCGATGGAGAACGAGATCTTCGACAGGGCCTTCTGCTCCCAGGACTGCAGATAGGCGGCCGACTTCACCTCGACCCGGCAGCCCTCGGGGGTGCGGATGTCGACCGTGTCCCATTCGACACGTGTGCCGCCGACGGAGCCCAGCGCGGTGCCGACGATGTATTCGGCCAGGACCCCGCGCATGGTGTTGCCGGCCAGGTCGGAACAGGCCCACTGCCAGAAGTCGCTAAGCACCCCGACGTTCTTCCCGCCGAGTTGCAGGCAATCGCTCCCGCTTCGCCGTTGGACGGACAGGGGGCCGAGTTGTTCATCCACGCTTCCCTCCAAGGCCCGGAGTGCGACCTCGCGGCCGACATCTTCCTACTTGCCCGCTTCGGGCCCGAACCACTGCAAGGCCTGACCGGTGACAGCGGCAATGCATTCGAAGTCGCGATCGCGGTGCAGGAGGGTCAGCCCCTGCAACTCTGCCGTGGCGGCGACGACGAGGTCTACCGCCCCGGCGCTGCGGTGCTGACCGCGACGGGTCAGCAACTCCTGTACCTGCCAGGCGCGGTCGTAGGCGCGATCGTCGACCGGAACCCAGCCGAAGATCATCCGCAGGTCCTCGATGCCCCGGGCACGGTCCTCGGCCGATCGTGAGCTGTAGAAGAACTCCAGCTCGGTGATCGGGCAGGTCGCGATGAGCCCGGCTGCCGCGGCGCGGTCCCAGCCGTACTGCTCGGCATCACCGCGGAGGAACCGGGCGAGTGCGCTTGTGTCGATCAGGAACTGCGCCGCGCTCACCGCCGGTAGTTTCCCTTGTCGTCGAAGAGGTCCAGGTCGAAGCCGCCGTCGACCGCCGCGGCGCGGAGCCGGGCCAGAGCGAGGGCCCGGCGCCGGTTCTCCAGGACCTCTCGCAGGGCGGTGTTGACCGTCTCCTTCTTGGTGCTTGTTCCCAGTGCCTGGGCCACGGCGGCCAGCAACTCGTCATCCAGGTCGATCACCGTGCGACTCATCGATGCACCTCCGAAGATATCAACTCGTCTGCTTAGTATATCTCCGAGTGAATCCGCAGTGGCGGACCCGGCTGAGACCGCGCTTGCCGGACCGGGCCCGCGGCCTGTCGGCTCGTTCCGCACCGCTCCAGCCTGCCGAGCATGATTCGTGCCGTGGTGTTCGACGCCGGTGAGTGCCTGGTGGACGAGGCCAGGGAGTACGGGACCTGGGCGGACTGGCTGGGGGTGCCGCGGCATACGTTCGCGGCCGTGTTCGGCGCGGTCGTCGCGCAGGGCCGGGACTACCGCGGGACGTTCCAGGTGTTCCGTCCCGGATTCGATTGTCGGGCCGTCGCTACGAGAGAGTGACCGCGACTGGAAACGTCGAAGGCCCCGCTGCAAGCAGCGGGGCCTTCGACGTTAGTGCCCGGTGAGGCACTGGCGGAGGATACGAGATTCGAACTCGTGAGGGGTTGCCCCCAACACGCTTTCCAAGCGTGCGCCCTAGGCCACTAGGCGAATCCTCCGCGGCAAACAATACAAGACGTTGAGCCGTGCTCGCGAACTCGTTCCCACCCCCCGGGATCGGGTACCCTGTGCGGAGCCCCTCACGTGGCGCTATCTGACTGAACTCCCCCAGGGCCGGAAGGCAGCAAGGGTAGGTCGGCTCTGGCGGGTGCGTGGGGGGCGCTTGCGTTCTGGTGGGGGTGCGTGGGGGCAGTGGGGGACGGTTGTCGGTGGGGACCGATAGCCTCGTAGGTGTGTCGTCGCTTGCGTTGTACCGCCGCTATCGCCCGGAATCGTTCGCCGAGGTCATCGGGCAGGAGCATGTCACCGACCCGTTGCAGCAGGCCCTGCGGAACAACCGGGTCAATCACGCGTACCTGTTCAGCGGGCCGCGCGGCTGCGGCAAGACGACCAGTGCGCGGATCCTGGCGCGCTGTCTGAACTGCGAGCAGGGGCCGACGCCGACGCCCTGCGGGGAGTGCCGGTCCTGCCTGGACCTCGCGCGCAATGGACCCGGGTCCATCGATGTCATCGAGATCGACGCGGCCTCGCACGGTGGTGTGGACGACGCCCGTGACCTGCGCGAGAAGGCTTTCTTCGGGCCGGCCGGCAGCCGGTACAAGATCTACATCATCGACGAGGCCCATATGGTCACCCCGCAGGGCTTCAACGCCCTGCTGAAGGTGGTCGAGGAGCCTCCGGAGCATCTGAAGTTCATCTTCGCGACCACCGAGCCCGAGAAGGTCATCGGGACCATCCGGTCGCGTACGCACCACTATCCGTTCCGGCTGGTCCCGCCCGGGACCCTCCGGGACTATCTGGGCGAGGTCTGCGGCCGCGAGGCGATCCCCGTCGCCGACGGGGTGCTGCCGCTGGTGGTCCGGGCCGGTGCCGGGTCCGTACGGGACTCCATGTCGGTGATGGACCAGTTGCTGGCGGGCGCCACCGAGGAAGGTGTGACCTATGCCATGGCCACCGGCCTCCTCGGGTACACCGACGGCTCGCTGCTCGACGCCGTCGTGGACGCCTTCGCCTCCGGTGACGGCGCCGCGGCCTTCGAGGTCGTCGACCGGGTCGTCGAGGGCGGGAACGATCCCCGCCGCTTCGTCGCCGACCTGCTGGAGCGGCTCCGCGACCTGGTGATCCTGGCTGCCGTGCCGGACGCCGCCGAGAAGGGCCTCATCGATGCCCCCGCCGATGTCGTGGAGCGGATGCAGGGGCAGGCGTCCGTCTTCGGTGCCGCCGAGCTGAGCCGCGCCGCCGACCTGGTCAACGCCGGGCTCACCGAGATGCGCGGGGCCACCGCGCCCCGGCTCCAGCTGGAGCTGATCTGCGCCCGGGTGCTGCTCCCCGGCGCCTTCGACGACGAGCGGTCGCTCCAGGCCCGGCTCGACAAGCTGGAGCGGGGCGTCGCCGCGGGCGCGACCTTCTCCGCCGGTCCGGCCGGTCCGGCGCCCGGTGGGGTGCCCATGGGGTACGGAGGCGGGGGAGCGGCCCACGTCCCGCCCCCGCCCGCCCCCGTCACACCCCCTCAGGTCTCCCAGGTCTCCCAGGTCCCCGCGGTGGTGGCCGATCAGCCCGGTGTCGCTGTCGTGCCGCCGGTCGCGGCCGATCAGGAAGCTCCGGCCGCCGCACCCCCGGCACCCGCCGCCCCCGCGCCGCAGCAGCGGCCCGGGGCCTGGCCCGGAGCCGCCGCGCCCGGTGACGGCGGACGGCGGCCCGGCGGCTGGCCCACCGCCACCGCTCCCGGCGAGGGCTCCCGGCCCGCGGCCCCCCGCGCCCCGCAGCCCGCACCGGCCGCGGAGCACCAGGCCCCGCCCCAGGCTCAGGCCCCCGCGCCCGGGATGGCGCAGGGCGCCGCCCAGGTGCGGAACATGTGGCCCGGGATCCTGGAGGCCGTGAAGAACCGCCGCCGCTTCACCTGGATCCTGCTCAGCCAGAACGCCCAGGTCGCCGGGTTCGACGGCACCACCCTCCAGATCGGCTTCCTCAACCCCGGCGCCCGCGACAACTTCGCGAGCAGCGGCAGCGAGGAGGTCCTCCGCCAGGCCCTGTCCGAGCAGTTCCACGTCCAGTGGAAGATCGAGGCCATCGTCGACCCCACGGGCGGCGCCGGCGGTCCGGCCGGCCCGGGTGGTACCGCCGGTGGCGGTGGTTACGGCCGGCCGCCCCAGGCCCCGCCCGCCGCCCCGCGCCCCGCGGCCCCGTCCGCGGCGGGTCCCGGCGGTCCCCCGCCCGCCCCCGCCCAGGCGCCCGCCGCCCCCGTACAGCAGCCGCCCGCCGAGCGCTCCCCGGCCGCGCAGCCGCCGCCCCCGGCCCCCGATGCCTACGGCGGACCCCCGCCCGTCGCCCCCGAGGACGACATCCCCGAGGACGACGACCCCGACCTCGTCGACTCCGCGCTCTCCGGTCACGACCTGATCGTCCGCGAGCTGGGCGCCACCGTCCTGGAGGAATACACAAACGAGTAGAGCGCCCGCTTAGGAGGCCCGTACAGGGATGCACGGCCCGCGGGCGGTTAGGCTGACGCCCGTGAAGGTCCTCGTCATCGGCGGCGGCGCCCGCGAACACGCCCTGTGCCGCTCACTCTCCCTCGACCCCGACGTCACCGCTGTGCACTGCGCCCCCGGCAACGCGGGCATCGGCGAGGTCGCCGAACTGCACCCGGTCGACGCCCTCGACGGTGCCGCCGTCGCCCGCCTCGCGGCCGATCTGGAAGCCGGTCTCGTCGTCGTCGGCCCGGAGGCCCCGCTCGTCGCCGGAGTCGCCGACGCCGTGCGCGCCGCCGGGATCCCGTGCTTCGGCCCCTCCCGGGAGGCCGCGCGGCTCGAAGGCTCCAAGGCCTTCGCCAAGGACGTCATGGCCGGGGCCGGGGTGCCCACCGCCCGCTCCTACGTCTGTACGACTCCCGAGGAGATCGACGAGGCCCTCGACGCCTTCGGCGCTCCCTACGTCGTCAAGGACGACGGCCTGGCCGCCGGAAAGGGCGTCGTGGTCACCCATGACCTCGCCGCCGCCCGCGAGCACGCCCTCGCCTGCGATCGCGTCGTCATCGAGGAGTACCTCGACGGCCCGGAGGTCTCCCTCTTCGCGATCACCGACGGCGAGACCGTCGTCCCGCTCACCCCGGCCCAGGACTTCAAGCGCGCCCTCGACGGCGACGAAGGCCCCAACACCGGCGGCATGGGCGCCTACTCCCCGCTGCCGTGGGCCGACCCCAAGCTCGTCGACGACGTCCTGAACACGGTCCTCCAGCCGACCGTGGACGAGCTGCGCCGCCGCGGTACCCCGTTCGCCGGACTGCTGTACGCGGGCCTGGCCATCACCTCCCGCGGCGTACGCGTCATCGAGTTCAACGCCCGCTTCGGCGACCCCGAGACCCAGGTCGTCCTCGCCCGGCTGCGGACCCCGCTGGCCGGCGTTCTGCTCCACGCCGCCCGGGGCACCCTCGCCGACGAGCCGCCGCTGCGCTGGCACGAGGACGCGGCCGTCACCGTGGTCGTCGCCTCGCACAACTACCCGGACACCCCGCGCACCGGCGACCCGATCACCGGCCTCGCCGAGGTCGCCGGTCAGGACGCCCCGCACGCGTACGTCCTCCACGCCGGAACCCGCTTCGACGGCGACTCCGTCGTCAGCGCGGGCGGCCGGGTGCTCTCCGTCACCGCGACCGGCAAGGACCTGCGTGAAGCGCGCGAGCGCGCGTACGCCGCCGTCGGACGCATCCGCCTGGACGGCTCCCACCACCGTACGGACATCGCCCTCCGGGCCGCCGAGCCCGAGTCCGAGCAGGGGGCCGGGGCCGGGGCCTAGCCCGGGTTCGCGGCCGGGTTCGGCGGCCGGGTCCGCCGAAGGCCGTGCCCGCGGCCGGGGAGGCGTGTGCTCTCACGCACGGCCGCCCTCCGGGTCCGCCGAAGGGGCGGGCCCGGGTCCCGCGGCCGTACTCCCGGCTGCACTCCCGGCCGGGTCCGCCGCCGCAGCCGGGGCTGCGGGTGGGAGCCGAAGGGACCGGGGCCGCCGAAGGGGCTCGTGCCCGCGGCCGGGAGGCGTACGGCCGCCCTCCGGGTCCGCCGCCGGGCCCGGATCCGGGGGCCTCGATTCGCGCGCCGAGTAGACGCGCGCTCACGCACGACGCGTACGGCAGCCCCGCCGCCGGGCGGGGCGGCGGGCCGCCGGTTTCCGGGCCGGGGCCGGGGGGATTCTCCCTCCGGCCCCGGCCCTTTTCCGTGTACCACCCCACGGAGCAGGGCATTCACGGTTTCTCCGCATGAGGCTCACATCACCCCCTCATTCGTCAGCACCTTTGCCCAAGGCCATTCCATCGAGTGACGCTCAGCCATCCGGATGACGCCCGGGACCGGCCCAACTATGGTGCGGCGAGGGCGTTCCGGCACTTGGCCCACCGGCATTGCGATGTCGGTGGCGGGTGCCACAGTGGGAGTGCACCTACACCGTCCACCGTCGCGGGGCAGAGGGGGTGAGGACCGACCGTGTCCATGACCGGAAGCGGTGAGTCCATCGGCGCGCGGGCCGCGCGCTCACGGGCGCTGGCCGTACTGAGGGTCCGCGGCCGGGCCGTCGCCGTCGCGATCCTGCCCGCGGCCGCGGCCGTCGTGCTCTTCGCCGGTGAGGTCTCCGGCCATATGCGCGGCGGGGGCTGGGACACCGCCCGTGCCGTCGCCGTGGCCCTCGCCGTGATCACCGGGGCCGCGGCGCTCGCCGTCGCCGCCGTGATCGCGCGTGCCGAGCCCGCCCTCAGCCCCACGGTCGAGCTGTCCCGGCGGGCCGCCCCCGACCTCTACCGGCTCGTCCAGGACCTGGCCGAGCGGCTCGGCGTGCCCGCGCCCTCCGCGCTCGCGCTGACCCCCGACTGCGACAGCTGGCTGGAGGACCGCACCCATCCGGCCCACCGCCCGCCGCGCGAGGAGCGCCCGCCCGGCGGCTCCGGCATCCGGCTGCGGCACACCGCCCAGGCGCCCGTCCTGGTCATCGGCTCCCCCTTCCTCTGGTGGATGCGAGTGGCCGAGCTGCGCGCCCTGCTCGCCCCCGTGGTGGCCGGCACCGCCTCGGCGGCCCAGCCCGACATAGCCGGGGCGCGCCGGTTCGTCCGGGGGCTGGACGCCGCGGTGGCCCTCGCCGCCCGCCCCGCCTCCGGCTCCCGGTCCGCCCCCGGCTCCCGCCGTGCCCCGGGCCAGCTGCGGATCCTCGGCCTGCCGCGCCGGCTCGCCCTCGGGTTCGTCGGCCGGGTCGCCCGCCTGCTGCTGCGCAGCTGCCGGGCCCATGCGGCCGAGATGGAACGCGGGGTCGCCGCCGCCGCGTCCGAACGCGCCCAGTCCGTCGACTACGGGCTGCGGATCGTCGCCCAGGAACAGGTCGGTCTGGCGTACGCGGGCTGGGACCGGCTGCTGACCCGGGTCGCGCTGCCCGCCTGGCGGATGGGCCGCTGGCCCTCCCGGCTGGACGCCGGAGTGGTCTCCGCCCTCACCGAACTCTCCCGCCGCGACCGGCTCGCCGAGGGCTTCGCCTCCCGGCTCGGCGAACGGCCCGCCTGCGATCTGCTGGAGGAGCCGGGCGCCGTCGACGAGGCCACCTCCCTCCTCGCCGCCCGTCTCTTCCACGGCGGCCCCGCCGAGGCCGGGCCCGACTGGTCGCCCGTCGACTGGCGGCAGTACCCGGAGGAGGTCGTGGACCGCAAATGGCGTACCGAGGCGGCCCGCCTCCACCAGGTGCTCGACCGGCTGGAACCGGCCGCCCCCGGAGCCGAGGACGACCCCACGCTCGAACGGGTGCTGGCCCATCTCACCGCCCCCGGCCCGGACGCCGCAGACCGGCTCGCCGCCGGGATCACCGCGGCCGCCGCCCGCGAGGAGGCCGCCCGGACCGGCCCCGGCGGGCAGCCCCCCGACGGTTCCGCCGGTCCCGCCGGAGACCCGGGCGCCGGTGCCTCCCACGGCTGGGGCGCCGATCCGCTGCCCCTCTTCCCCCTCCAGCCGCCCCGCACCGGCCGGGAGCTGCTCGCCGACCATGTCACCGCGATGGTCTGCTGCGCCGCCGTCGACACCGCCGGTGCCGTGCCCGGCCTCGACTGGCTCGACGGCCCGGCCCTGCTGCTCCACGGCGAGCGCTGCGCCGACCTCTCCTCCCGGGTGCTCACCCTCACCGAGGACGGCGACCCGGGGCCGCTGCGGTCCTGGCTCGCCGCCACGGGAGTCCGCGCGGAGAAGCCCGTACGTCTGGTGTAGCCGTCGGCTGCCGTCCCTCCCCGTGCCGCGGGGAGGGACCGTCCACCCCGCAGGAACCCCGCAGGCCCCCGGCGGGAACCCCGTGGGCACCCATGGAATCCGGCCTTCCGCCGCTCGTCCGGGCACATTTTCACGACGAAGGGTGACGGGGCGAGCGCGTTATGTGATGTGCTGGGGGCGGCGCCCTTCAGTCGGCGCGCCGAGGCCGCCGTCGCCGGTTCCCCGAGCCGTGCCGTACGCCTCGGCACACCGGGATCCCGGCCGGGGACCCGGAGCGCGGAGCACGGCATCCGGCGCGGGACGCACCCCGCCGGTCCGGGCGCGGCACACCGGCACGAACACACCGGCACGGACACACCAGGCATACGGGCGCGGCGTACACGGGCGTACGGGAAGGGCGCGGCGGTATGGGGGACAGGGGGCCCATGGAGAACAGGGGAACCACCGGCAACGGCTCCCACGGTGCCGGTGCGGCTGCCGCCGCTGCCGCTGCCGCTGTTGATACGGGCGACGGTACGAGGGCGGGTACGGATACGGGTGACGGTACGGAGGCGGGTACAGGCACTGCCCGCGCCGCCGGGGACGCCGCTCCCGGCCCCCAGGTTTCCGGCGCCCAGGTTTCCGCCGCCCCGGGCCCCGTACCTACCCCGCTCGTCCTGCTGGATCCTGCCCCCGCCCCCGGGCCCGCCGCCCCGCCGCAGGCGGCCACCACCCCCCGTATCCGTCGCTGGGAGTCCGGTGCCCTCGCGCACGCCGTGTCCGACCCCTTCGGGCAGGGTCCGCTGCCCTGGCTCCGCAGCAGCGAGCAGTACTTCGACGACACCGGCCGCGCCGTCCCCTGGTACGCCGACCCCGACCGCGGCCGCAGCACCCGCGCGCCCCGCACCGCCGACGACGTCCACCGGCAGATCAAGGGATTCGTCTCCAACGGCCCGGTCGCCCCCGGCGATTCCATCGACTTCCATGTCACCGTCGATCCGCCCCAGCAGTTCCTCGTCGACGTCTACCGCATCGGCCACTACGCCGGGCACGGCGCCTTCAAGGTCACCACCAGCCCCCGGCTGGCCGGGATCGTCCAGCCCCCGCCGCTCACCGCGGGCCGTACGGTCTCCTGTCACCACTGGTGGCTCTCCTGGCGGCTCCAGATCCCCTCGTACTGGGCCGTCGGCGCCTATGTCGCCGTCCTCACCACGGCCGACGGCTACCGCTCCCACATCCCCTTCACCGTCCGCGACGACCGCGCGGCCGATCTGCTGCTGGTGCTGCCCGACATCACCTGGCAGGCGTACAACCTCTACCCCGAGGACGGCCGCACCGGTGCCAGCCTCTACCACGCCTGGGACGAGGAGGGCCGGCTGCTCGGCGAGGGCTCCGCCGCCACCACGGTCTCCTTCGACCGGCCGTACGCGGGCTCCGGGCTGCCGCTGCACGTCGGCCACGCCTACGACTTCATCCGCTGGGCCGAGCGGTACGGCTACGACCTCGCCTACGCCGACACCCGCGATCTCCACGCCGGCCGCGTCGACCCCACCGCCTACCGGGGGCTCGTCTTCCCCGGCCACGACGAGTACTGGTCCGTCCCGATGCGCCGCGCCGCCGAGGCCGCCCGGGACCGGGGCACCTCCCTCGTCTTCCTCTCCGCGAACTCCGTCTACTGGCAGGTGGAGCTGGGCCCGTCCCCCTCCGGCGCCGAGAACCGCCTGCTGACCTGCCGCAAACGCCGCGGCCCCGGCAGATCGGCGCTCTGGCGCGAGGCCGACCGCGCCGAGCAGCAGCTGATCGGCATCCAGTACGCGGGCCGGGTGCCCGAACCGCGCCCCCTGGTCGTACGGAACGCGGACCACTGGCTCTGGGAGGCCACCGGCGCCGGTGACGGCGACGAACTGCCCGGTCTGGTCGCGGGCGAGGCCGACCGCTACTTCCCGCGGACCCCGCTGCCCGAACACCGCCGCCGGATCCTGCTCGCCCACTCGCCCTATCCGGACACCGAGGGAACGGTGCGCCACCAGGAGACATCGCTGTACCGCGCGCCGTCCGGGGCACTCGTCTTCGCGTCCGGCACGTTCGCCTGGTCACCGGCGCTGGACCGGCCCGGGCACACCGACCCCCGGATCCAGCGGGCGACCGCGAACCTCCTGGACCGGATCTGCAAGAGCGACTGACCGGCGCCCCGGCCTCACCTCCCGCTACCGGGACCGTCCGGCCGGGTCTCCCGGGCGGGCTGAGAGAATCGGCCACAGCCACGCACGTCGGAAACCACCAGGAGCAGCCGTGTCCGGATTCGTCGAAAAGCCCGAGGCGCCGCAGGTGCCGGGGCTGGTCCACCTCCACACCGGCAAGGTGCGGGAGCTGTACCGCAACGAAGCGGGCGACCTGGTGATGGTCGCGACCGACCGCATCTCCGCCTACGACTGGGTGCTGCCGACGGAGATCCCCGACAAGGGCCGGGTACTCACCCGGCTCTCGCTCTGGTGGTTCGAGCGCCTCTCCGACCTGGTCCCCAACCATGTCCTGAGCACCGAACTGCCCGCCGGCGCCCCCGCCGACTGGGCGGGCCGCACCCTGGTCTGCAAGTCGCTGGAGATGATCCCCGTCGAGGCGGTCGCCCGCGGCTATCTCACCGGCTCCGGGCTCGCCGAGTACAACGAGTCCCGTACGGTCTGCGGACTCGCGCTCCCCGAGGGGCTGACGGACGGCTCCGAGCTGCCCGCGCCGATCTTCACCCCCGCCACCAAGGCCGATGTCGGCGACCACGACGAGAACGTCTCCTACGAGGAGGTCGCGCGGCGGATCGGCGCCGAACCCGCGGCGCTGTTCCGGCAGATGACGCTCGCGGTCTACGGCCGGGCCCGGGACATCGCCCGGGAGCGGGGCATCGTGCTGGCCGACACGAAGTTCGAGTTCGGCTACGACTCGACCGGGCGGCTGGTCCTCGCCGACGAGGTGCTCACCCCGGACTCGTCCCGCTTCTGGCCCGCGGACCAGTGGCAGCCGGGCCGCGCCCAGCCCTCGTACGACAAGCAGTACGTCCGGGACTGGCTGACCTCCCCGGCGTCGGGCTGGGACCGGAAGAGCGAGCAGCCGCCGCCCCCGCTCCCCGCGGAGGTCGTCGAGGCGACCCGGGCCAAGTACGTGGAGGCGTACGAGCTGCTGACCGGCGAGACCTGGGCGTAAACCGCCGCCCCCCGGCTCTCTCTCCCCGGCGCCGGGGGGAGAGAGCCGGGAACGCGAAAGAC
The DNA here is from genome assembly GCF_053981115.1 of Streptomyces sp. NPDC003691. Lineage (NCBI taxonomy): Bacteria > Bacillati > Actinomycetota > Actinomycetes > Kitasatosporales > Streptomycetaceae > Streptomyces > Streptomyces sp. NPDC003691. The sequence continues at coordinate 24,717 of NZ_JBSFNQ010000033.1, forward strand.
CCCGGTCCTCCGAAGAGGAGACCGGGGTCTTTCCGTTGAGCGGACGACCAGGTTCGAACTGGCGACCTCAACCTTGGCAAGGTTGCGCTCTACCAACTGAGCTACGTCCGCACTGCGCCGTTGCGCGCTGCCTACTATACCCAACCGCGCTCACGGGCGAGACGGGCCGCGGTGTGACGGTTCTCGGCACCCAGCTTGGAGACCGCCGACGACAGGTAGTTCCGGACCGTCCCCTGGGAGAGCGCGGCCCGCCGGGCGATCTCCGCGACGGGTGCACCGTCGGCCGCCAGCTCCAGGACCTCGGCCTCGCGGGCGGTCAGCGGGGAGTCGCCCGCGGAGATCGCGTCGGCGGCCAACTCCGGGTCGACATAGCGGTTTCCCGCATGGACGGTACGGATGATCTCGGCCAGCCGCCGGGCGCTCACGGTCTTGGGGACGAAGGCGCGCACCCCCGCGGTCAGCGCCCGCTTCAGATGCCCGGGCAGCCCGTGGCTGGTCACGATCATGGTCCGGCAGGCGGGCAGCTCCGCCCGCAGGGATGTGGCGACACTCACACCGTCCGCCCCCGGCATCTGCAGGTCGAGCACGGCGACATCGGGACGGTGGATCCGTGCCATGGCGAGGGCCTCGGGGCCGGAGGCGGCCTCGGCGACGACCTCCAGATCGTCTTCGAGGGCGAGCAGCGCGGCCAGGGCACCGCGGATCAGATGCTCGTCGTCGGCGAGCAGTACACGTACGGCGGTCATGCCCCATTCTTCCCACGGGCGGTTACGGCGTCCCCGCCCGGCCCCTCGGCCGGTGACCCGGGCTCCCGCTCCGGTCCCTCGCTCCGGGCCGCAGGCACATCGCCCGGCTTCTCCGCCCGGGCCGCGGCCGCACCACCCGGCTTCTCCGCCCGGGCCTCGGGCGCCTTGCCCGGCTCTGCTGTACGAGCCGCGGGCACCTCACCCGGCCCACCCGGCCCACCCGGCCCGTCCGCCCCCGCTCCCGCCGCCGGAATGCGGGCCGTCACCCGGAAACGCCCGCCGCGCGCCGGGCCCGCCTCCAGGGTGCCGCCCACCACGGCGAGCCGTTCGCGCAGGCCCGCGAGGCCGGAGCCGCTGTCGCCCGGGCGGAGCGCCGGAGCGTCCGCGCGGTCGTTCTCGACGACCAGGACGACGGATTCTCCGATGGCCCCCACCGAGATCGTGCAGCGCCGCGGATCCCCGTGCCGCAGCACGTTCGTCGTCGCCTCCCGGACCACCCAGCCCAGCGCCGACCGCGCCGGGGCCGGCAGCAGCCGGTCCACGTCGTCCGCGACGACCGTGCAGACGATGCCGGCCGCGTTCAGCACCGAGCGGGCGCCCTCCAGTTCGACCCGGAGGTCCGCCTCCCGGTAGCCCCGGACCACCTCGCGGACCTCGCGCTGCGAGTCCTGGGCGATCCGCTGCACCTCGGCCATCTGGTCGACCGCCTCGGCCCGGCCGCGCCGGGCCAGCTGCACCGCCAGCTCCGACTTGAGCGCCACCACCGCCAGATTCCGCCCGAGGACATCGTGCAGATCGCGCCCGAACCGCAGCCGCTCCTCGGCGACCGCCAGCCGGGCCTGGACATCCCGGGCGTCCCGCAGCTCCCACATGATCTTCAGCAGCCAGACCGATCCGACCGTGGTGAAGGCCATCCAGCCGGTCAGGAACGCGGCGGTGAGAACGGTCGACACCACCAGCGGACCCGGGAAACCGATCAGCGCCAGCAGTCCGGCGAACACCGACAGCACGGCGCTCTGCACCAGAAAGGTGATCCGGTTCGGTACGAGAAGGCTGTGGACGCTCAGAAACGGAACCAGCCCGCCCGCGGTCAGATAGGCCATGCCCGGATCGCGCTGGTCCACCACGCCCGTGGCGACCAGCGACAGCCCCAGCCCCACATTCACGGCGGCCAGCACACCCCCGGTCACCAGCAGTTTGCGGGGGACCGTGTCCCGGCCGAGATAGGAGTCCATCGCCCGCCGCATCAGCCGGGCGCAGACGAACCCGGAAGCGGTGCCGGTCAGCACCCCGGCCACGGTGACCGCGGGGGCCGCTTCGTGCACCGGCGAGAGGATCATCAGGACGAAGGCGGCGGAGTTGAACCAGAGGACCGTGTACACCGTGCCGCGGCTGTAGATGTTCACCTTGTGGAGCCCGCTGCGCCCGCTCCAACCCTTCACCCGCACCACGGCAGCTCCCCCGAAAAATCAACCGAACCAACGCGTACGGCGATAAAGCTACAGGTCAGCGCCGCGGCTCCCAGCGGAACCACCGCTTCACACCCCACAGCGAGAGCACGATCCACGCCACCGAGGTCAGCGCGGCGCCCAGCAGGTCCTTGCCGTCGGCGACCCCCAGCCAGCCGTCCCGTACGAGGGTCATCGACCCGGTCATCGGCAGCAGCTCCGCCACCGTGGCGATCCGGTCCGGCATCAGCTCGATCGGGACGAAGAGCCCCGAGCCGAACGACGAGATCATCAGCATCGGGGTCACGGTGAGCTGGGCGCTCTCCACGGTCCGGGTCCAGGCGGAGATCAGCGCCGCGAGCGCGGCCAGCACCACGATCGCCAGCGCCACCCCGGCCAGCAGCAGATCGGGCCGCTGAGGCGCACGGACGTCGAGGAACGCGACCGCCGCCACCACCAGCAGCAGGACCTGCACCAGCGCCAGCCCGACCGAGGGCAGCGCGGTGCCCGTGAGGATCTCCCGGTCGGAGATCTCCCCGGTGCGCAGCCGCTTGAGGACCAGCTCCTCGCGCCGGGCCACATAGGCGGGGACCAGGTTCACATTGACCACCAGCAGCAGGATGAAGCCCGTTCCGCCGATGACCGCGGCCTCGGCGATGCTCATCCCGATCTTTCCGAGGTTCATCTCCTTGAGCGATGCCTGCATGGTCAGCACCAGCAGCAGCGGCATCGCCAGCGCCATGAAGAGCGCGGTCCGGTTCCGCAGCAGCAGGGTCAGCTCGGCCCGGCCGAGGGCGGTCAGCCGCCGTGCCGTCGTACTGGCCGGGCCCGTGCCCGTGGCGGAGCCCCGCACCGGGTTCGCCGTATTCACCGTCGTCGCCATGTCACTTACCCGCCGTTTCGGTCTGCGTTTCCGTCTGCGCGATGTCGAGGAACGCCTCTTCGAGGGAGGCGGCACGGGCGTCGAGGCCCTCCAGCCGCACCCCGTGTTCCCGTGCCCACCGCAGCAGCTCCTCCAGGGAGGGCTGGAGCTCATGGGTGCGGATCTCCACCCGGCGCCCCGTGAAGCCGGCCTTCAGGGAGAGCGGCAGCCGGGCCGCCTCCACCCCCGGCGGCAGCAGGAACCGGATCCGGGCCGGGCGTTCTGCGGTGACCTCGGCGGGGGTGCCGGTGGTGACGATCACCCCCTGGTGCATGATCGCCAGCCGGTCGGCCAGCGTCTCCGCCTCCTCCAGGTAGTGCGTCGTCAGCAGGACGGTCGTACCGGTGTCCCGCAGCGCCCGCACCAGATCCCGGGTGTCCCGCCGCCCCTCGGCGTCCAGGCCGGTGGTCGGCTCGTCGAGGAAGAGGACCTCGGGCCGGCCGATCAGCGCCAGCGCCAGGTCGAGCCGCCGCCGCTCGCCGCCGGAGAGCTGGCTGACCCGGACCCGGGCCCGGGCGGTCAGCCCGACCAGCTCCAGCGCCTCGCCCACCGGCCGCGCCCCGCTGGTGCAGGAGCCCCACATCCGGGCGGTCTCGGTGACCGTGAGATCGGAGGGGAAGCCGCCCTCCTGGAGCATCACCCCGATCCGGGGGCGGACCGCCGAGCGCTCGCGGTAGGGGTCGTGGCCGAGTACGCGCACGGATCCGCCGGCCGGGGCGGCGAGCCCTTCGAGCAGCTCGACCGTCGAGGTCTTGCCGGCACCGTTGGTGCCGAGCAGCGCGAAGATCTCGCCCCGCGCCACGGAGAAGGAGACTCCGCGGACGGCTTCGAAGCCCCCCGCATAGCTGCGCCGCAGGTCCTCGGCCGTGATCACGTACTCGTCGGTGGTCATGCCTCTAGATTTCCGCCGCCCGGCGGCCGCGGGCAGTGCGGGCTGTCACCGGCCCCGATGACATTTGTCATGAGCCACCGGAAGCGGTGAAACGGAAGTGCCGGGAAGCGCCGCCGGGGCGAGTGGGGTCAAGGAGGCGGCCGGGAGGCGGCGGGAAGAGAAGCGGGAGACGGCCGGCAGAGAAGAAGGAGAAGCCGCGGATAACGAATAAGGCCCCGGTCTTTCGACCGGGGCCTTATTTCACTGAGCGGACGACCAGGTTCGAACTGGCGACCTCAACCTTGGCAAGGTTGCGCTCTACCAACTGAGCTACGTCCGCGTGCTGCCGCTCGGCTTTCACCGGCGGTGCGAACACCACTGTACCTGATCCACCGGAGTGGTCGTTGCCAGTGATGAGAGCGGGTGACAGGGATTGCACACTGCGCCTTCCCCCTGGAAGGGGGATGTTCTACTACTGAACTACACCCGCACGCTGCTGAGGTGGGGCTTTTCGGCCTCGCCCCTCGGCGTGCTCCAGACTTTAGCCGACTCCCCGGGGGGTTGTGCAACTCGGAACCGGGCCGGGCCGGTTCATGAGTGGATCTTCCGTTCGGGGCGGGCCGGACCGGGGCTTTCCGGCGGTGCGGACCCGGCGCCGCGCTCCGGCCGGGCCCGCGCCGCTCAACTCGCCTTGCGGAACGCCTCGTACACCGCCTTGGGGATCCGTCCCCGGGCCGGTACCTCCATTTTGTTGGACTGCGCCCACGCCCGTACGGCCGCGGGGGACGGTTCCAGTGCCGTGTGCTTGTAGACGGTCCTGGCCTGGCGCCGCCGGCTGCCGGCGGACTGCTTCCGCCCGGCCGCCAGGTAGGGCGCGAGCGCCGACCGCAGTTTCTTCGCGTTCGCCGTATTGAGGTCGATCTCGTACGACTTCCCGTCCAAGCCGAACATGACCGTTTCCGCCGCGTTGCCTCCGTCGATGTCGTCGAAGAGCGCGACCACTACTCGCTGAGCCACGGATATCGGTCCTTTCCCGCGGTATCGCATCCACCGGCCGATGGGCCGGGTAAGGGAGCGTCCGGTTCCGTCACCGGCTCCGGATGGTGATACCGACTTTCCGGCAATGAGGGTTACGTATTCCTTTGTACAGCGACCGGCGGGCCATTGTGAAGAGTGCTCAATTGCCCGCGCGTCTTCCGGGTCCCGAACACCGCCCGGAGCGCCGCCCGAAGCGCGCCGCAAGCGGTCTCCGGGGCCGGTCCCGAAGTGGTGGCGAAGTGGTGCCGAAGTGATGCCGGGGTGGTGTCGGACCGATGGCCGGATGGTGTCGGAAGTCCTGCCCGGAACCGCGCCGGACCGTCGGCGGGCGAGGTTCCGGAAACTTCCCGGAGTCGGCCCGCGGCGATCGGCCGCGGCCGGCCGGACCTCCGGAACGCACGGTGCGTTCCGGACGGCGCGGAGTGCGCGATCCACGGGCCGGGCGGAGCGGTGTCCGGCAAAACCGCCGGGGAAATTCTTCTGGATTTCCACCGTTTGCCGCCCCGGATGTTCCTGATGTGTTCCCCGGGGCGGCAGCCGGATATCTACGCGAGTAGATTTTCCGGCCGGGTACGCTGGCCTCACCGCCTTCGCACCACATCACCCCGGGAGTGCCCGTGGCACGCGTCGTAGTCGACGTCATGCTCAAGCCCGAGATCCTCGACCCGCAGGGGCAGGCGGTGCAGCGCGCACTGCCCCGCCTCGGATTCGACGGCATCGCGGACGTACGTCAGGGAAAGCGTTTCGAGCTGGAGGTCGAGGGGCCGGTCGACGACGCCGCCCTCGCCCGTATCCATGAGATGGCCGAGACGTTTCTCGCCAACACCGTCATCGAGGACTTCGTTGTAAAGGTAGACGAGTCGTGACAACTCGTATCGGAGTCGTCACGTTCCCCGGCACGCTCGACGACCGGGACAGCCTGCGGGCGGTCCGTCTCGCGGGCGCCGAACCCGTCTCGCTCTGGCACCGTGACAAAGATCTCCACCAGGTGGACGCCGTGGTCCTCGCCGGTGGGTTCTCCTACGGCGACTATCTCCGCGCCGGTGCTATTTCCCGCTTCTCGCCGGTGATGGAGACGATCATCGAACAGGCCAGGGCGGGGATGCCGGTTCTCGGTATCTGCAATGGTTTCCAGATCCTCACCGAGTCGCATCTGCTGCCCGGTGCCATGCTCCGGAACAATCATCTCCACTTCATCTGCCGGGATCAGCGGCTCCGGGTGGAGAACGCGGAGACCGCCTGGACCTCCGATTACTCGGCGGGTCAGGAGATCTCCGTACCGCTGAAGAACATCGACGGCCGCTACGTCGCCGACGAGCGGGTCCTGGACGAGCTGGAGGCGGAGGGCCGGGTGGCGTTCCGCTACCTGGACACCAACCCCAACGGCTCGCTCCGCGACATCGCCGGGATCACCAACGCCGAGGGCAATGTCGTCGGGCTGATGCCGCACCCGGAGCACGCCGTGGAGCCGCTGATCGGCACCGGCCGCACCGACGGCCTCCCCTTCTTCACGTCGATCATCAAGAAGCTGGTGGCAGCATGAGCCTCGACACGGTCAAGCACGCCGCGGGCACGCCCGACACCGAACAGCCGTGGGCCGAGCTGGGCCTGAAGCAGGACGAGTACGCCCGGATCCGCGAGATCCTCGGCCGCCGTCCGACCGGCGCCGAACTGGCCATGTACTCGGTCATGTGGTCCGAGCACTGCTCGTACAAGTCGAGCAAGGTCCATCTGCGGCAGTTCGGCGAGAAGGCCCCCGAGAACGACGCCCTCCTCGTCGGCATCGGCGAGAACGCGGGCGTGGTCGACGTCGGCCAGGGCTATGCGGTCACCTTCAAGGTCGAATCGCACAACCACCCCTCGTACATCGAGCCGTACCAGGGTGCCGCGACCGGAGTCGGCGGCATCGTCCGCGACATCCTGGCGATGGGCGCCCGGCCGGTCGCCGTCGTCGACCCGCTGCGGTTCGGCGCGGCCGACCACCCCGACACCCGCCGCGTCCTGCCGGGCGTGGTCGCGGGCATCGGCGGCTACGGCAACTGCCTGGGCCTGCCGAACATCGGCGGCGAGGTCGTCTTCGACTCCTGCTACCAGGGCAACCCGCTGGTCAACGCGGGCTGCATCGGCGTCATGAAGCACGAGGACATCCATCTCGCCCAGGCCTCCGGCCCCGGCAACAAGGTGATCCTCTACGGTGCCCGCACCGGCGGCGACGGCATCGGCGGCGTCTCCGTGCTCGCCTCCGAGACCTTCGACAGCACGGGCCCCGCCAAGCGGCCCGCGGTCCAGGTCGGCGACCCCTTCCAGGAGAAGCTGCTCATCGAGTGCACCCTGGAGATCTTCCGGGAGAAGCTCGTCGCCGGCATCCAGGACCTCGGCGGCGCCGGACTGTCCTGTGCGACCAGCGAGCTGGCCAGCGCCGGTTCCGGCGGTATGCACATCGACCTCGACACCGTTCCGCTGCGCGACGCCACGCTCTCGCCCGAGGAAATCCTCATGAGCGAGTCGCAGGAGCGGATGTGCGCGATCGTCGAGCCCGCCAAGGTCGCCCGCTTCCTGGAGATCTGCGAGAAGTGGGACGTCATCGCCACCGTCATCGGTGAGGTGACCGAGGGCGAGCGCCTGGAGATCTTCTGGCACGGCGAGCAGATCGTCGATGTCCCGCCGCGGACCGTCGCCCACGAGGGCCCGGTGTACGAGCGCCCCTACGCCCGCCCCGAGTGGCAGGACGCCCTCCAGGCGGACGACGCGGGCGCGCTGCCCCGGCCGAAGGACGGCGAGGCGCTGCGCGAGCAGGTGCTGAAGCTGGTCTCCTCGCCCAACCAGGCGTCGAAGGCGTGGATCACCGACCAGTACGACCGGTTCGTCCAGGGCAATACGGTGCTGGCCCAGCCCGAGGACGCGGGCATGGTCCGGATCGACGAGGAGACCAACCTCGGCGTGGCGATGGCGACCGACGGCAACGGCCGGTACGCCAAGCTCGACCCGTACGCCGGTGCCCAGCTGGCCCTCGCCGAGGCGTACCGCAATGTCGCCGCCTCCGGCGCCCGGCCGCTGGCGGTCTCCGACTGCCTGAACTTCGGCTCCCCGGAGGACCCGGGCGTGATGTGGCAGTTCGCCGAGGCCACCCGTGGTCTCGCGGACGCCTGTCTGCACCTCGGTACCCCGGTCACCGGCGGCAATGTCTCCCTCTACAACCAGACCGGGGAGACGGCGATCCACCCGACGCCGGTCGTGGCCGTCCTCGGGGTCATCGACGATGTCACCCGCCGCACCCCGATCGGCTTCGCCGAGGAGGGGCAGCTGCTCTACCTCCTCGGTGAGACCAAGGAGGAGTTCGGCGGGTCCGCCTGGTCCCAGGTGATCCACGACCACCTCGGCGGGCTGCCCCCGGCGGTCGACCTGGACCGGGAGAAGCTGCTGGCGGAGATCCTGATCTCGGCCTCCCGCGACGGAATGATCGACGCGGCGCACGATCTGTCCGACGGCGGTCTGGTGCAGGCGGTCGCGGAGTCGGCGCTGCGCGGCGGGCACGGCGCGCGGCTGGTCGTCCCGGACGGTCTGGACGCGTTCACGTTCCTGTTCAGCGAGTCGGCCGGGCGCGCCGTGGTCGCCGTACCGCGCAGCGAGGAGCTGCGGTTCACCGATATGTGCGGTGCGCGCGGACTGCCCGCGACCCGCATCGGTGTGGTCGACGGCGACGCGCTGGAGGTCCAGGGGGAGTTCACGATCCCGCTGGCCGAGGTGCGTACCGCACACGAGGGGACGATTCCCGCCCTGCTGGCCTGACGGCTCCGGCACCTTCGAGCCCCCCGTCCGCGTTCGCGCGGACGGGGGGCTCGGCCGTTTCCGCGGCCGGTCCGGTACGCCCGGAAGAATGCTTGCACGTAATTTCGTAACTACGTAGGATGGGTGTCATGGATCTGGAGCAGCGCGTCGCCGAGCTGGAACTCCGGCTGGCCGCACTGGAGGACCGGGAGTCCCGGCGCCCGGCCGGTGTCCCGTCCGGCCGGACGGGCGAGGACGCCGGGAGCGGCGGCGAGGAGGGGCAGCAGACTTTCTGGGCCCTGAACGGCCTCAAGGAGCAGCTCGCCGGGATCGGCGCGGACGACGGCGGGGTGCTCTTCACCGGCGATGTCGCCCTGCCGACCGGCGAGCGGTACGAGTGGCAGTTCGGCCTCCGTACGGACGATCTGCTGGACCGCGACTGGACCACGCTGGCGGAGGCGCTCGCCGCCCTCGGCCACCCGGTCCGGCTGCGGCTGCTCCGGGAGATCGTCGGCGGCCGCCGGACCGCCGCCGAACTGGCCGAACTCGACGGCCTCGGCACCTCCGGCCAGATCTACCACCATCTGCGCCAGCTCAGCTCCGCGGGCTGGCTCCACACCACGGGCCGCGGCCGGTACGCCGTACCGCCGGCCCGGACCGTACCCCTGCTGGTCGCGCTCACCGCCGCCCAGCTCTGAACGCCCGTCGCCGACGGGCCCGTCCGCCTCCGGGGGAGCCCATGTCCAGGAAGACCGAGTCAGGGAAGCCCGTGCCCGGGAAGCCGATGTCCCGCCGCCGCCGCGACCGCACGCACCGGGTGCTCTCCGGGACGGCCGGGTTCTTCTGGTGGCTCTTCGCCGCCCTGCTGCTCTGGGACGTGCTCCTGGGGCTGCCGGGCGGCTGGGAAGCCGTGGTCCTCCCCGGACTCGCCGCCGTCGCCCTGGAACTGGTCCGCGCCCGGATATACCGCGCGGAGCACCGGCAGCGCGCCGCCGAACCGCCGGAGCCCATCGAGGTCGGAGTGCCCGTCACCGGCCGCTGGGTGGCCTACAACAGCCCCGTCGACAAGACCCCGAGCCATGGCACGCACCTCTACGGGCAGACGTACGCCATCGACCTGGTCGCCGAACCGGTGGCGGGCGGGAACCCCGGCTTCCGCTGGCTCTGGCCCCTGGTCCGCCCCAGCTCGGCCTACCCCGCGTACGGCATGCCGCTGCTGGCGGCCGCCGATGCCACCGTCGTACGGGCCCGGGACGGCCAGCGGGACCACCTCAGCCGCAACTCCCTGCTGATGGTGCTCTATCTGATGCTCGTGGAGGGCCTGGCCCGCTCGCTGGTCAGCCCGTGGCGGGTGGTCGGGAACCATGTGGTGCTCGACCTCGGGAACGGCGTGTACGCGATGTACGCGCACCTCGCGAAGGGCTCCCTGACGGTCGCGGAGGGCGACCGGGTCACCGCCGGGCAGATCATCGGCGCCTGCGGCAACTCGGGCAACTCCACCGAGCCGCACCTGCACTTCCAGCTGATGGACCGGCCCCACCCCGAGACCGCCCGGCCGCTGCCGTTCCGCTGGCGCGGGGTGGAGCTGCCCGCGAACAAGGAGGCGTTCACGGCCCCTGAACCGGCCGCCGCGGTCCCCGTTCCGGACCCGGCCGCGGCCCCGGACCCGACGGCTCCCGTTCCGGCCCCCGCCGTGGCGGACGGGAAGAGCGCCTAAGCTCGCGCTCATGCCACCGGTCAGAAAGCGTCCCCGCCGCTACGACTCCGCGAAGCTCCGTACCGCCGTCCTCGGCCAGTACGACACCGTCCGGGCCGCCGTAGCCGCGCTCACTCCCGAGCAGTCGGCGCTGCCCACCCGGCTCGGCGACTGGACCGTGCGGGAGCTGGCCGCGCATATCCTCCTGGCGTCCCGGCACGTCGTCACCGTCACCACCGCACCCGAACCGCCCCGCGCCGACGCGACCCTCGCCCTGGAGGAGTGGCCCGGTGCCGTCCGCGCCCATGCCGGGCCGATCGGCGAGGACGCCCGGCAGCGGGCGGCCGGCGGCCCGCTCCCCGAGGCGTACGGCGAACTCGCCGCCGAGCTCGCCACGGCCCTGTCCGGCACCCCCGACGGGCGGCGGGTCATCACCCGGGTCGGGCCGATGCGCTTCCCCGACTATCTGGTCACCCGGGCCCTCGAACTCACCGTCCACACCGACGACCTCAACGACGCCCTCGCCCCCGCCGGAATCGAAATCCCCCTGAACCGGGACGCGCTCGCCGCCACCACCCGGCTCCTCGCCGACGCCCTGGCCGTCGCCGCGCCCGGCGGCTCGGTGGAGGTACGGGTGCCGCCGTACGCGGTCGTCCAGTGCGTCGAGGGCCCCCGGCACACCCGGGGCACCCCGCCCAACACCGTCGAGACCGACCCGCTGACCTGGCTCCGCCTCGCCACCGGCCGGCTGGACTGGGCGGCGGCCGTGGCGTCCGCGAAGACCGCCGCCAGCGGCGAACGGGCCGATCTCTCCGGCGTTCTGCCCGTCCTCGGCTGAGCCCTCCCCGGGCGCGGGGCCCGGGGAACCGGACCACGGCCCGCCGCGTCCCAGGGGCATGCGTAGGCATCCGAGCACCCGAATGACCGCCCTGCTGCTCCTCGCGCTCCTCGCCGCCGCCGGATGCGGCAGCGAGCAGACCGGGGACCGGGACAGGGCGTCGGACAAGAACGGCGACGGGAAGCCCCTCACCATCAACGTCACCGTCGGCCCCTCGTTCGAGCCGCTGGTGGGTACCGTCTGGACCGTGACCGGGCTGACCTCCCCGGGCACCACCGAGGACGTGCCCGCCGGGGCCGAGAAGGCGGCCCACTTCACCCTCGGAAAGGACGGCACCCTCAGCGGCAGCCTCGGCTGCAACCGCTTCACGGCCCGCGCGGAGGTCACCGGGGGCGTCCTCACCCTCGGCCCGGTCGCCGGGACCAAGATGCTCTGCGACGGCGGCAAGGGGGAGCTGGAGCAGCATCTGCTCAAGGTCCTGGCCGGAAAGGTCGCCTACGCCCTCAACGGGCCGGTCATCACCCTGACCGGCCCCGACAACACCGGCCTCAAGGCGACCGCGGGCTGACCGGTGCCCCGGGGCACCGGACCGCCCGGCGCCCGCCGCCCGGTCCGCCCGGACCCCTCTCGCGGCGTCCGCGCGGACCCGGCGGCCGTTACACCGCCGCCCGCCCCGGCGGCGGTGTCCACAGATGTGACCTTCGCCAATTCGGACCAGTGGTCGATCTCGCCTACACTCGGAGCCGTGCCACGTGGTGACGGTCGACTCAATCACGATCTGCTCCCCGGCGAGAAGGGCCCCCAGGACGCTTGCGGCGTCTTCGGGGTCTGGGCTCCGGGAGAAGAGGTCGCAAAGCTCACGTACTTCGGGCTCTACGCCCTCCAGCATCGAGGCCAGGAATCCGCGGGTATCGCGGTCAGCAACGGCTCACAGATCCTCGTCTTCAAGGACATGGGACTGGTCTCCCAGGTCTTCGACGAAACCTCCCTCGGCTCCCTCAAGGGACATATCGCCGTCGGACATGCCCGCTATTCGACGACCGGCGCCTCGGTCTGGGAGAACGCCCAGCCCACCTTCCGCGCCACGGCCAACGGCTCCATCGCCCTCGGCCACAACGGAAACCTCGTCAACACCGCGGAGCTGGCCCGGCAGGTCGCCGAGCTGCCCCGCAAGGACGGCCGCGCCACCCAGGTCGCCGCGACCAACGACACGGACCTGGTGACCGCCCTGCTGGCCGGCCAGGTCGACGAGGACGGCAAGCCGCTCTCCATCGAGGAGGCCGCGGCCCGGGTGCTGCCCGGGGTCCGGGGCGCCTTCTCCCTCGTCTTCATGGACGAGTCCACGCTCTACGCCGCCCGGGACCCGCAGGGCATCCGCCCGCTGGTCCTCGGCCGGCTGGACCGCGGCTGGGTCGTCGCCAGCGAGTCCGCCGCCCTCGACATCTGCGGAGCGGTCTTCGTCCGCGAGATCGAGCCGGGCGAGCTGATCGCCATCGACGAGAACGGTATCCGTACCTCTCGATTCGCAGATGCGAAGCCCAAGGGCTGTGTCTTCGAATATGTGTACCTGGCCCGCCCCGATACCGATATCGCCGGGCGGAACGTCTATCTCTCCCGGGTCGAGATGGGCCGGAAGCTGGCCGCCGAGGCCCCCGCCGACGCGGATCTCGTCATAGCGACCCCGGAGTCCGGTACCCCGGCCGCCGTCGGCTACGCGGAGGCCAGCGGTATCCCCTACGGCTCCGGTCTCGTCAAGAACGCCTATGTCGGCCGGACCTTCATCCAGCCCTCCCAGACCATCCGCCAGCTCGGCATCCGCCTCAAGCTCAACCCGCTGCGCGAGGTCATCCGGGGCAAGCGGCTGGTCGTCGTCGACGACTCCATCGTCCGCGGCAACACCCAGCGCGCCCTGGTCAAGATGCTCCGCGAGGCCGGTGCGGCCGAGGTCCACGTACGGATCTCCTCGCCGCCCGTGAAGTGGCCCTGCTTCTTCGGGATCGACTTCGCGACCCGCGCCGAGCTGATCGCCAACGGTATGACCATCGACGAGATCGGGGCCTCCCTGGGCGCCGACTCCCTCGCGTACATCTCCATCGACGGCATGATCGAGGCCACCACGATCGCCAAGCCGAACCTCTGCCGGGCCTGCTTCGACGGCGAGTACCCGATGGAGCTGCCCGATCCCGAGCTGCTGGGCAAGCAACTGCTCGAAACCGAGCTGGCGGGCGGCGCCGACGCCGCCGACGCGCTGCGCCGCCCCTGATGAACGCCCGCCCGGCCTCCCCGATGCCGTCGACGGCGACGGTGCCGCTCCCGGACGACCAGAAAGACCCCTGTCATGACCACTGAGTCCCCCGAGTCCACCGGTGCCAGCTACGCCGCCGCAGGCGTCGACATCGAGGCCGGCGACCGCGCGGTCGAGCTGATGAAGGAGTGGGTGAAGAAGACCCGCCGTCCCGAGGTCCTGGGCGGCATCGGCGGCTTCGCCGGGCTCTTCGACGCCTCCGCCCTCAAGCGCTACGAGCGGCCCCTGCTGGCCTCCGCCACCGACGGCGTCGGCACCAAGGTCGACCTCGCCCGCCGCCTCGGCGTCTACGACACCATCGGCCACGACCTGGTCGGCATGGTCGTCGACGACATCGTGGTCTGCGGTGCCGAGCCGCTCTTCATGACCGACTACATCTGTGTGGGCAAGGTCCACCCGGAGCGGGTCGCCGCGATCGTCAAGGGCATCGCCGAGGGCTGTGTCCTCGCGGGCTGCGCCCTGGTCGGCGGCGAGACCGCCGAGCACCCCGGGCTGCTCGGCGAGGACGAGTTCGACGTCGCGGGCGCCGGTACCGGTGTGGTCGAGGCCGACCGGCTGCTGGGCGCGGATCGTATCCGTAAGGGTGACGTGGTGATCGCGATGGCCTCGTCCGGCCTTCACTCCAACGGGTACTCGCTGGTCCGGCACGTTCTGTTCGACCGCGCGGGCATGGCCCTGGAGCAGCAGGTCGAGGAGTTCGGCCGGACCCTCGGCGAGGAGCTGCTGGAGCCCACCCGGATCTACTCCCTCGACTGTCTTGCACTGACCCGGACCACCGAGGTCCATGCCTACAGCCACATCACCGGCGGCGGTCTGGCGAACAACCTGGCCCGGGTCGTCCCGGACGGGCTGCACGCCGTCGTCGACCGCGGCACCTGGACCCCCGGCCCGGTCTTCGACCTGGTCGGCCGGGCCGGACAGGTCGAGCGCGAAGAGCTGGAGAAGACCCTGAACATGGGCGTCGGCATGATGGCCGTCGTCCCCGGGGAGTCCGTGGACACCGCGCTGACCGTGCTGGCCGACCGGGGCGTGGACGCCTGGGTCGCGGGCGAGATCACCGACCGCGGCGAGCACTCCACGGGTGCCGAGCTCACCGGCGACTACGCGGTCTGACGGTCCCGGAACCCGACGGCGTACGGCAGTGGACCCGGTGCTGGACACCCTCGGGACCGGCGGCGGCACGCCCGGATCCGGCAGCGGTGCGGGCGGTGAACGCGGTGGCGGTACGGCTCCGGGCCGGACCGCCCGCCGCGGCCCGTGCCCCCGGCCCGGAGGCTCCCGCCCCTGTGCCGGAACCGGAGTCCGCCGCGGCCCCGGCCTCTCGGACCCGGGTCTTCCGGCCCCGGCCCGGCGCCCGGGTGCGAACAGCACAGAACCCGGTCCCGGAGCTTTCGCCCCCGGACCGGGTCGGTGGTCAGTGCAGCGTCAAGCGCCGCGGCGCTGCTGCGACGCGGGACCGGACTCGTCGTCCTCGTCCTCGTCGTCGTTGTACAGATCCGCGTACTGTGCGTACGGGTCGTCTTCCTCGTCCTCGTCCTCGAACGGCTCCGCGTTCGGCGGCTGGCTTGAAGAAGATGCGCCCAGCTCGTTGGCCAGTCGTGTCAGGTCGGTGCCGCCGCTGTTGTACTTCAGCTGGCGGGCGACCTTTGTCTGCTTGGCCTTGGCCCGGCCGCGCCCCATGGCTCGACCCCCTCGGTGACGGGGCTCGACGGCCCCAGAGTCTTGACACGCGTTCATGAGTCGGAACGGACTCTCCGTGGAGAGACCGGCCCGTAGGGCTTCAACGGTACCTGCTTCCGCGGCCATACGGTACGCCGCCCGCATGACGTGCCACGTCGCAGAACCCGCGAGGAGCCCCGTCCTCGCTGGTCATCTGCGATATTAACCTCTTCTTGGCGGTGGGCCCGCCCGTCCGGGGTGAGTCTCGTCATTCCGGGGCCCCGGGGACGGGCGAGCGGCGCCGGCCGGGGTGCGCGAGCACGGCCCGCGACGCCCGGCCGCCGTCTGTCGAGCCGACCGTCAGCCGTGTTCCGGGCGGTGTGCCTCGGCCATCCGCCGCTCGGCGATCCGGTCCGCGGCCACCGCCGGGGGAACCCCCTCGGAATTTGCGTGTGCGAAGATTTCCAGGGTGGTGTCGTAGATCCGGGCGGCCTGCGCCTTGCACCGGTCGAAGTCGAAACCGTTCAGCTCGTCGGCGACCTGGATGACCCCGCCGGCGTTCACCACGTAGTCCGGGGCGTAGAGGATCCCGCGGTCGGCGAGGTCCTTCTCCACGCCCGGGTGGGCGAGCTGGTTGTTGGCCGCGCCGCAGACCACCGAGGCGGTGAGCACCGGTACCGAGTGGTCGTCCAGCGCGCCGCCGAGCGCGCAGGGCGCGTAGATGTCCAGCCCCTCGGTACGGATCAGGGCGGCGGTGTCGGGGACGGCGGTCACTCCGGGGTGGCGGTCCAGCACCCGGCGTACGGACTCCTCCAGGACATCCGTGACGATCACCCGGGCACCCTCGTCGACGAGGTGTTTCACCAGGTGATGACCGACCTTGCCGACACCGGCGACACCGACGGTCCGCCCGGCCAGGCCGGGGTCGCCCCACAGCTGCCGGGCGCTGGCCCGCATGCCCTGGTAGACGCCGTAGGCGGTGAGCACCGAGGAGTCCCCGGCGCCGCCGTTCTCGGGGGAGCGGCCGGTGGCCCAGCGGGTGGCCCGGGCGACGACGTCCATATCGGCGACGTACGTCCCCACGTCGCAGGCGGTCACGTACCGGCCGCCGAGGGAGTCCACGAACCGGCCGTAGGCCAGCAGCAGCTCCTCCGACTTCAGGGTCCGCGGATCACCCATGATCACGGCCTTGCCGCCGCCGTGGCCGAGTCCGGCCATGGCGTTCTTGTACGACATCCCGCGCGCCAGGTTCAGCGCGTCGGCGAGGGCCTCCTCCTCGGAGGCGTACGGGTGGAACCGGGTACCGCCGAGGGCCGGGCCCAGGGCGGTGGAGTGGATGGCGATCACGGCCTTGAGGCCGGAGGCGCGGTCCTGGCACAGGACCACCTGCTCGTGCCCGCCCTGGTCGGATCGGAACAGGGTGTGGAGCACGGGGGCGGAGACGCCGGTCATGTCGGTCACGGTGGTGACTCCCAGTACGAAGCGGCGGGTGGGTTTCCCGGGGTGGGGGAAACCCCCAGACGGGACGAGGGTATGTCCTACGGGCACGTAGGTCCGCCCCGGTGCCGAGGATCACCCGGCCGAGGGGTGCAGGAGGGCTCGGGCGTGGAAGTATTTCCGGTATGCCTGCGGTGTCCTCGGTGATCATTCCCTATGCGGCCTATCTGCGGGTGTACGAGCCACTCGCCGCCTTCCAGGAGCCGGAGCGGACCCACTGGGCGCGCTACGCGGCCCGTGGGGAGGCTCCCACGGCCCAGGACGAACTCCTCCGCTCCCTGGCGGACTTGGTGCCCACACCGCCCGTTCCCGTCCCCGTGCGCGAGAGTACCGATGCGTTTGTGGCGGAAGTGGACGGTGTGGCGCTGATCTGCCCCTGGCGGACCCAGCTGCGCAGCCGGCTGGCGCTCCAGGAGGCGACCGGGCGGTTCCCCGCCGCGCTGCTGGACGCGGCCCTGCCGCCGGTGGTGCGGAAGGAGGCCGCCGCGGACTGGGAGCGGTGGCGGGACCGGAATCCGGACGCGCGCCCGTGGATCCGGACCGCGGTCTGGCAGGTGCCGGTGCGCTGGTTCACCCTCTTCGGCGACGAGGAGCGGGACTACGAGCCCGGCGGCGACGGTGCCGGGCCGCCGCGGATGCTCTACCGGACCTCCATGGCGCAGGCCCGGCGGCGGGTGGCCCGGGCGCTGAAGGCGCTGCGGGAGTCCCAGGACGGCGGGCGGCTCACCGCGGGTTTGGTAGATGTAGGGAAGTGGCTGGAGGAATTCCACCCGCGTTCCCTCGTCGAGCTGGACTACGGCGGGCTGGTGCACGCGCTGGCCGGTCCGGCGCTCGCCGCCGACCGTTCCGCGGCGGACGTGGCCGCGGGCATCGCCGCGCTGAAGGCCGGGGACGCGGAGGGGGCGCGGACCGCCTACGCCCGTCTGGTCGACCGCTGGGGGGCCGTGAGGGGTCTTCAGTCCGCGAACTGACCCGGGTCACCGGCCCGGGTCCACCGGCATGGGTCCTAGGTCCCGATCCGGGCCTTTGTGTCAAGCGTGACGGACTGCACTAACAGGGCCCTTGCGCCCAACGCCTACCCTCGTGTCAAAATAGGACAAGGAGTCCGGGGAGGGTTCCTTCCGTCCAAGTGAGGGCGGAACGCTCGGCATTGTGCTCTATGGGGGGTCTGATGGCTCCTGATCGCTCTGTGACTGATCGTCACTGTGGTGTAACTGTCCGCTATGGCATGGTCCATCGGAGTTCCGCCACTGATGAACACCTCGGAGGGCAATTCCAACGGTTTGGCCGTGGCGGCTGGACAGATGGTGTAGTTGTAGTGCCGAGGACAAGCCGTTCGTCCTATTACCGACTCAACCCGCATACGCCATTTCGGGCAACGCGGGTCAAGGTGCAGAATTTAGAGGAAAGAACCGAGAAGGTTCGGTTCTCCCGAGGAGGCCGCTCATGACCGCTCGCACCCCTGACGCCGAGCCGCTGTTGACCCCGGCTGAGGTCGCCACGATGTTCCGTGTGGACCCGAAGACGGTCACCCGCTGGGCCAAGGCAGGGAAGCTCACTTCGATCCGCACGCTCGGCGGCCACCGCCGGTACCGCGAGGCGGAGGTACGCGCACTGCTGGCGGGCATTCCGCAGCAGCGCAGCGAGGCGTAGGCCTCGTACCGGCGAGGTCGGCCACGGTCGGCGGCCTCTGCCGGATCAGGGCGTTCCGGGCCCCAATCCCGGTGAGCCCACCCAAAGCTCCATACGACGGGCGCCCGCCCCAACGGGCTTCTGGTCACTGATCGCGCTGGACTCCGCCGAGTCCAGCGCGATTTTTTTGCGGGGTGGGCGGGAAGCTTATCGGGGCAGTGCAATTGCACATATTAAATTGGTTGGTTGTAAACGACGCCTAAAAACCCGTCCACGCAAAACCTATACGGTGACACCCGTCACATGCTGCAACCCTTGCCAACGTCGAGCGTGTCATCTTCCGAGTCCGCCCGCCATGCCCCCGAGGTCCCCCGTCCCCGGGACCAAGGTCCCGTCTCCCCGGGGCGATATCCGCCTGCCGGCGGGTGGCCTCCAGAGGCTACGGAGCTGCCTCCTCCGCAAGTCGGCCGCCTGCGCCCCTGAAAGCCTCCGGGTGCCCTTGGCGAGGTGGGTGGCCCAGGAGGCGCAACAGGCGCGGGCAGGGCGGAGGCCGGGGCGCTGGGGGTCCCCCCACGCCGCCAGGCGTAGGGGGCGGAACTGCGCGAGCAACCCACTGCGGTCCGCAGACGGCACTCAAGGGTCATGGGAACGGCGCGGGGCCGGCGGCACGCCGAAGGGCCCGCACCTTGATGGCGCGGGCCCTTCGGGGAAACACTGCGGTCCTGACGGGATTTGAACCCGCGGCCTCCACCTTGACAGGGTGGCGAGCACTCCAAACTGCTCCACAGGACCAGATTTTGCGGCCCGATTCCTGCCCTGGGCTGCGAGAAGGACTCTACAGCAGCATCGCCGCTCCGGTCGAACTTGCTCTCCGTGACCGCATCATCACGCCCGTGCGCGCGCCGCACAGGCGCCCGCCGCTACGGCGCGGCCGCGTCGATCGCCTTCACGATCCGCTTGTCCGACACCGGATACGCGGTCCCCAGCGCATGCGCGAAGTAGCTGACCCGCAGCTCCTCGATCATCCAGCGGATGTCGAGGACCTCCTTCGGCACGGGCCGCCCCCGGGGCAGTTGCTCCAGCAGCCAGGCGTACTCGTCCTGCATGTCCTGGACCTTCTCCATGCGCGAGGTGTCGCGCTGGACCGCGGACGGCATCTGGGTCAGCCGCCGGTCCGCGGCGACCAGATAGCGCATCAGGTCGGGGAGCCGGGCCAGGCCGGTGAGGGTGACGAAGCCCGCCGGCATCAGCGTGTCCAGCTGCCGCCGCACATCCGCCCGGTTCGCCGCCAGCGCGGGGCTGGTGGTGGCCTTGAGCCGCCGTTCGCAGGCCTGCCAGGCGGCCAGCACCTGCTGGACCTGGGAGACCGTACGGACGGTGGTGTCGACGAGATCGGCCCGGACGGCGTCGTACAGCTTCCGGAAGGACTCCTCGTCCCACACCGGCCCGCCGTGGTCGGCGATCAGCTTGTCGGCCGCGGCGGTCGCGCAGTCCTCGAAGAGGGCCTGGTTGGAGCCGTGGGGGTTGCTGGAGAGCGCCAGCTTCTGCGGGTTGGTCAGCTTGTCCGAGACGAACTTCGCGGGGTTCACCGGGATATTGCGCAGGACGAGCCGGCGGGTGCCCCGCCACATCGCGGCCCGCTGCTCGGCCTCGGTGTCGAAGAGGCGTACGGAGACGGTGTCGCCGTCGTCGACCAGGGCGGGGTACGCCTTCACCGGCTGCCCGGCCCGCCGGGTCTCGAAGACCTTCGTCAGGGAGCCGATGCTCCACTCCGTGAGGCCGGTGCGCTCGATGGACTCGCCCGCCGGTCCGGCGGCCCCCGCCGCGGCCTGCGAGAGGGCCTGGCGGGCCTTGGGGCGCAGCTTCACCCGCAGGGACTCCAGATCCTTCGCCTCGGCCAGCCTGCGGCGCCGCTCGTCGACGATCCGGAAGGTGATCTTGAGGTGCTCGGGGACCCTGGACAGGTCGAAGTCGTCCGGGCTCACCGGGACGCCGACCATGGCCTTCAGCTCCCGGGCCAGGGTGGCCGTCAGCGGCTCCTGGAGGGGCACGGCCCGCGCCAGGAAGGCCCGCGCATAGTCGGGGGCGGGTACGTAGTGGCGGCGTACCGGCTTGGGCAGGGAGCGGATCAGCTCGGTGACGACCTCGGCGCGCAGTCCGGGGATCTGCCAGTCGAAGCCCTCGTCGGTGACCTGGTTGAGCACCTGGACGGGGATATGGACGGTGACCCCGTCCGCGTCGGCGCCGGGCTCGAACTGGTACGTCACCCGGAACTTCAGCCGGCCCTGGCGCCAGGAGTCCGGATAGTCGTCCTTGGTGACCGCGCCGGCCTTCTCGTTGATGAGCATCTCGCGCTCGAAGTCGAGCAGCTCGGGCTCCTCCTGGCGCTTCTGCTTCCACCAGGAGTCGAAGTGCGCGCCGGAGACGACGTGCGCGGGCACCCGCTGGTCGTAGAAGTCGAAGAGGGTCTCGTCGTCGACGAGGATGTCCCGGCGCCGGGCCCGGTGCTCCAGCTCCTCGACCTCGGTCAGCAGCCGGCGGTTGTCCGCGAAGAACTTGTGGTGGGTGCGCCAGTCGCCCTCCACCAGGGCGTTGCGGAGGAAGAGGTCGCGGGAGGTCTCGGGGTCGATCCGGCCGTAGTTGACCTTCCGCTGGGCGACGATCGGCACGCCGTACAGGGTGACCTTCTCGTACGCCATCACCGCCGCCTGGTCCTTCTCCCAGTGCGGTTCCGAGTAGGTGCGCTTCAGCAGGTGCTGGGCCAGCGGTTCGACCCACTCGGGTTCGATCTTCGCGTTGACCCGGGCCCAGAGCCGGGAGGTCTCCACCAGTTCGGCGGACATCACCAGCCGCGGCGGCTTCTTGAAGAGCGCGGAGCCGGGGAAGACGGCGAACTTCGCGCCGCGGGCCCCCAGATACTCGTTCTTCGCGTCGGTGTCCTTGAGCCCGATATGCGACAAGAGGCCCGCCAGCAGCGAGACATGGACCCCGGCCTCCGGCCCGTCCTCCTCGTTGACCTGGATGCCCAGGGACTTGGCGACCTGCCGCACCTGGGCGTAGATGTCCTGCCACTCGCGGATCCGCAGGAAGTTCAGATACTCCTGCTTGCACATCCGGCGGAAGCTGGAGGAGCCCCGCTCCTTCTGCTGCTCGCGGACGTACCGCCAGAGGTTGAGGAAGGCCAGGAAGTCGGACGTCTCGTCCTTGAAGCGGGCGTGCTGCTGGTCGGCCTGGGTCTGCTTGTCGGCGGGCCGCTCCCGCGGGTCCTGGATGGAGAGCGCCGCGGCGATCACCATCACCTCGCGGACGCAGCCGTTCTTCTCGGCCTCGACGACCATCCGGGCCAGCCGGGGGTCGACCGGGAGCTGGGAGAGCTTCCGGCCGAGCGCCGTCAGCTTCTTTTTGGGGTCTTTCTGCGCCGGGTCGAAGGCGCCCAGCTCCTGGAGCAGCTGCACACCGTCCCGGATATTGCGGTGGTCCGGCGGGTCGATAAAGGGGAACTTCTCGATGTCGCCGAGCCCGGCGGCCGTCATCTGGAGGATGACCGACGCCAGATTGGTCCGGAGGATCTCGGCGTCCGTGAACTCCGGGCGGGCCTCGAAGTCGTCCTCGGAGTAGAGCCGGATGCAGATTCCGTCGGAGGTACGGCCGCAGCGGCCCTTGCGCTGGTTGGCGCTGGCCTGGCTGATCCGTTCGATCGGCAGCCGCTGGACCTTGGTGCGGTGGCTGTAGCGGGAGATCCGGGCGGTGCCCGGGTCGATGACGTACTTGATGCCGGGGACGGTCAGCGAGGTCTCGGCGACGTTCGTCGCCAGAACGATCCTGCGGCCGGTGTGCGGCTGGAAGACGCGGTGCTGTTCGGCGTGGGAGAGCCGGGCGTAGAGCGGCAGTACCTCGGTGAAGCGGTACTGCCTCTTGTTGAGCGCGTCCGCGGTGTCGCGGATCTCGCGCTCGCCGGAGAGGAAGACCAGGATGTCGCCCTTGCCCTCGGCCATCAGCTCCTCGGCGGCCTCGCAGATCGCGGTGATCTGGTCGCGGTCGCTCTCTTCGGACTCCTCCTCCAGGAGGGGCCGGTAGCGGACCTCCACCGGATAGGTCCGCCCGCTGACCTCGACGATCGGGGCGTCGCCGAAGTGGCGGGAGAACCGCTCCGGGTCGATCGTCGCGGAGGTGATGACCACCTTCAGATCGGGCCGCCTGGGCAGCAGCTGCGCCAGATAGCCGAGCAGGAAGTCGATATTGAGGGACCGCTCGTGCGCCTCGTCGATGATGATCGTGTCGTAGGCGCGCAGTTCGCGGTCGGTCTGGATCTCCGCGAGCAGGATGCCGTCCGTCATCAGCTTCACGAAGGTCGCGTCCTGGTTCACCTGGTCGGTGAAGCGGACCTTCCAGCCGACGGCCTCGCCCAGCGGGGTGCGCAGCTCGTCGGCGATGCGCTCGGCGACCGTACGGGCGGCGATCCGGCGCGGCTGGGTGTGGCCGATCATGCCCCGGACGCCCCGGCCCAGCTCCAGGCAGATCTTCGGGATCTGGGTGGTCTTGCCGGAGCCCGTCTCACCCGCGACGATCACGACCTGGTGGTCCCGTATCGCCTCCAGGATCTCGTCCCGTTTCAGGCTGACGGGCAGTTGCTCCGGGTACGTCACCTCCGGTAGCCGTGCGGCGCGGGCGGCGGTCCGGGCCGCGGCCTTCTCCGCCTCGGCGGCGATCTCGTCCAGCACGGCCTGCCGCGCCTCGGGCTTACGGATGCGGCGGGCGCCTTCGAGTCGGCGGCCGAGCCGGTGGGCGTCCCGCAGCGGGGCCCCGGCCAGCAGCGTCTGAAGGTCGGCGAAGGAAGTAGACATACGGTCTCCAGCATCGCACCCCCGGGAAACGGAGGGCTAACGCATTTCACTGCTCTTCCGGTCTTTGGTGCAGTATGGAGCGATCGTTCACCACCGTCGCCGGACGGGACGTCCGAGGGGGACCCGCTTCCATGCCGCCGCAGCCACCGCGCCCGGGCCGGGCCCGTCCGCGGCCGGCCGGGACGGTCTCCGCCGTACGCGGCGCACCCGCCGTGCTCGCGGTGCTGGCGACCGTCCTGCTGGTGCTCTGCCCCGCGCTCGGCGCGGCGGGTGCGGCCGAGCGGTCCCAGGAGGCCGGGGACCGGACCGTCGTGACGGCCCCGGAGGGCGCCGCCGGCTGCGGCAACGGCGCCGGGGGCGGGGAGCGCGACGCGCAGCCCGCGACCCCGCCGCGCGGACCGGGCTCCCACGAGCCGCCGCCGTCCGCCCCGTACGAGCCGCACTGCGGTACGCCCGCCCACGGGCGGGGTGCCGCCGCGGCCGGTCCGGCCCTGGACGGGCGGCCGCCGCCGCTGGTGCCCCTCTCTCCGGAGCAACGGTCGATCCTGCGCGTATAGGCCGGGAAGGCATGCCCTCGTTCAGCGAAAGCCGAGGCTTTTGCCCGGCTTCTTCCCGTCTTTCGTTCAGGAGCGTTCCCCTATGCCGTCGACCCCTGCCACCCGGCGCAAGCCCCTGCTGATCGGCGCGGGCGTACTGACCGCCGCGCTGGCGCTCGGTCTCGCCTCGTACACCGCGACCCGCCCCGACGACCCGGCGGCCACGGTCAAGGGCACCGGCGCCACCGCCTCCGGCACCCCCCGGCCCGGTGAGGCCCCCGCCACCGCCGAGGAGAAGACCGGGGTCTACCCCGAGCTGGAGAAGCTGGCCCGCCGCGACGCCGCCGACGGACTCGCCGTGGGACGCGCCGACGCACCCGTCGTCCTGATCGAGTACGCCGACTTCCAGTGCGGCTTCTGCGGCAAGTTCGCCCGCGACACCGAGCCCGCACTGATCAAGGAGTACGTCGACAAGGGCGCGCTGCGCATCGAATGGCGCAACTTCCCGATCTTCGGCGAACCCTCCGAGAACGCCGCCCGCGGCGCCTGGGCCGCCTCCCGCCAGGGCCGGTTCTGGGAGTACCACGCCGCCGCCTACGCCAAGGGTTCCAAGGAGAAGGGCTTCTCCGCCGCCCGGGTGAAGGAGCTGGCCGGACAGGCGGGCGTGCCCGACCTGGAGCGGTTCGCCCGGGACATGGAGAGCGACGCCGCGAAGCGGTCCGTCAAGCGCGACCAGGACGAGGCGTACGGACTGGGCGCCACCTCCACCCCGTCCTTCCTGATCAACGGCCGGCCGATCGCGGGGGCCCAGCCCGAGCAGACCTTCACCGAGGCCATCGAGGCCGCGCTGAAGGCCGCGGGCGGCGCGGGCACCGGTACCGCCAAGTCCGGCGGCTCCGCGAAGTCCGGTGGTTCCGGTACGGCGGAGTCCGGCACCCCGGCCGCCCCCGGCAGCGGCTCGGGATCATGACCGAGATCGGCTATCTGGCCGCTTTCCTCGGCGGTCTGCTCGCCCTGATCAGCCCGTGCAGCGCCCTGCTGCTGCCGGCCTTCTTCGCGTACTCCCTCGACTCGGCCGGGCGGCTGCTGGCCCGTACCGGAATCTTCTACGCCGGACTGGCCACCACCCTGGTCCCGCTCGGTGTCGCCGGTTCGTACGCCGCCCGCTTCTTCTACGGAAACCGCGATCTGCTGGTCGCCGTCGGCGGCTGGACGATCATCGCGCTGGGCGTGGCGCAGCTCTTCGGCCTCGGCTTCGCCTCCCGCAGGCTGGCCGCCCTCTCCGGCCGGATCCGCCCCACCACGGCGGCCCCGGTCTACGCCCTCGGGCTGGTCTACGGCTTCGCGGGCTTCTGCGCCGGGCCGATCCTCGGCAGTGTGCTCACGGTCTCGGCGTTCAGCGGCAGCCCCGTCTACGGCGGGCTGCTGCTGGCCGTCTACGCCCTCGGGATGGCCGTACCGCTGTTCTTCCTGGCCCTGCTCTGGGACCGCTTCGACCTGGGGCGGCGGCGCTGGCTCCGGGGCCGCGGCTTCTCCGTGGGCCGGCTGCGGCTGCACACCACCTCGCTGCTCTCCGGGCTGTTCTTCGTGCTGCTCGGGGTGCTCTTCCTGGTCTTCGACGGGGCGACCGCCCTGCCGGGCCTGGTCTCCGTGGACCGCTCCTTCGCCGCGGAGCAGTGGGCGGGCGAGGTGGGGGCCGCGGTACCGGACTGGGCGCTGCTGACGGGAGTGGTGGCGGTGGCCGGCGCGGTCCTCGCGGTCCGCGCCGCCCGGCGCCGTACCCCCGCCGACGCGGGCGGCGCGGACGGGGCGCACGGGGCGAACAGGGTGGAGGAGGCGTAGGGAGCCGGAAACGCATTCGGGCCCCGTCCTGGAGGACGGGGCCCGAATGGTGAAGAAGTGGCTGGGGCCGGGATCGAACCGGCGACCTATCGCTTTTCAGGCGATCGCTCGTACCAACTGAGCTACCCAGCCATACAACTGTGCTGTTCGCACGAGCTGTAGCGGTCCTGACGGGATTTGAACCCGCGGCCTCCACCTTGACAGGGTGGCGAGCACTCCAAACTGCTCCACAGGACCAGGTGATGCATACTGCGCGAGTCGTATTCTCGCACAGGTGTTGCGTGCCCCCAACGGGATTCGAACCCGTGCTACCGCCTTGAAAGGGCGGCGTCCTGGGCCACTAGACGATGAGGGCTAAGGGCCCACCTGGGCGCTTCTCAGCGCGTCGGGGACGTGAGAAGCATATGGGATGGCGGGAGGTATCGCCAAAACGGTTTACGGCACCGGGGAACGAACGGCTCCGGAAGGCCGCCCGGAGGGGGGTCCGGGGGAGCTGGGGGAGGGGGCCGGGACCCGGTCCTGGGCCGAGGTGCGGCCCGAACGGTCCGGGGCCGGGGACGTTCCCGGGACCCGGTCCGGGGCCGGTTTCGGGAAGGGGTCCGGGGACGGTTCCGCGCCGGGTTTGTTCTCCTCCGGCAGATGCCTGCTGACTTCGGCCGTCGTCAGCCCCAGCCCGCCCAGCACGATCTCGTCCCAGGCCCGGAGCCGCTTCGTCGTCCGGTCCAGATAGAGCACCGAGGCCCGGACCTTCTCCGGCTTCTCGTTCTGCACCGCCCGCAGCCCGCCGCCGCCGGTCGACCCCTCCACCTTCAGCCGGGTGCCGAACCTCATCACCTCCACCTGCCGCCGGTGGAGATGCCCGGCGAGGACCAGGGGGACCGTCCCGTCGGTCTCCCGGGCCGCGACCGGATTGTGTGCCACCGCGAGGTCGACCGGGGTGCCCGCGCGGGCCTGGTCGCGGATCGCGGACGCCAGCCGGATGCCCGCCATCCGCTCCGCCGGAGCGCCCTCGGCCGCCTTCGAGCGGTCCGGGGTGAACTGCGGGTCGCCGGTCCCGGCGATCCGGAGCCCGCCGACGGTGGCGGCCCGCCCCTCGTCCAGGACCGTGACGTTCTTCATCCGGGACAGATAGGCCTGGGTGGTCCGGGAGTCGTGGTTGCCGCGCACCCAGACATAGGGCGCGCCCAGATCGCGGATCGGGTCGAGGAAGGAGTTCTCGGCGGCCGAGCCGTGGTCCATGGTGTCGCCCGAGTCGACGATGACGTCGATCCGGTACTGCTCGACCAGTGAGGCGATGATGTGCCAGGCGGCCGGGTTGAGATGGATGTCCGAGACGTGCAGGACCCGGATGCCGGCCGGGTCCGGCCGGTACGCCGGCAGGTTCGAGGTGGCGTCGTACAGCTTTGTCACATTGGTGACCAGCCGGGCCAGCTCCTGCTGGTAGACGTCGAACTCGGTGACGATCGACCGCGCGTTGCCGATCAGGGAGGGCGCGCTGGTCAGCAGCCCGGAGTAGCGCGGCTCCAGTACCGAGCGGGGGTTCCAGGTCGCCACCGCGACGGCGGTGGAGGCGGCCAGCAGCGCAAGCGCCAGACCGCCCGCGGCCAGGGCCCGGCGCGGGCGGCGGTACACCACGAGCCCGAGGGCGGTGGCGCCCGTCACGACGGCCGTGGCCGACCGTACGGCCAGCTCCGTCGTCCCGGCGAGGACATCGGCCGCCACCTCCTCCTCCAGCCCGGAGAGCCGCTCCGGATGCTCGACCAGCGCGGTCGACCTGGCCGGGTCGAGCTGCTTCACCTCGACGTCGAGCCGGAGGGGCGCGGTATGGGAGGCCAGCTCCAGCGCGCCGAGCGGGGAGACGTTGATCCGGGTGCCGCCGTCCGGATCGGGGCGCAGGGCCATGCTCGTCTCCATCGGCCCGACCTCGGTCTGGACGCTGCCGACGACCAGCAGCCCCAGCCAGGCCCCGAGCCCGGCGACGACGGCGAGCCCGAGGGCCCGCCGCCAGGCCCGCGGCGGCCCGGCCCGGAGCCGGGCGGCTGTCCTGTGGACGGGGGTACGGCGCCGGGGTGCGAGGGCCCGCTGGACGAGGGCCCGGAGCCGGGCGGTGGTCCCGCGGGCGGCGGCCCTCCGGAGGGCCGCCCGGAGCAGGGGCGGGGTCCGGTGCTGCCCGGGTGCGGCCCGGTGTTTCGGCGTACGGAGCCGGGCCGCGGCCCGCCGTATCCGGATACGGAGCCGGGCCGCGGCCCGCCGTATCCGGATACGGAGCCGAGCGGCGGCCGGGCGGGCGCGCGGGAGCCGGTTCCGGGACGGCCTGGCGGGTTCCGAGGGGCCTGTCATTGGGCCCGTATGCCCGGCACCGCGGACCGGTATGCCCCCCGCCGCGGGTACGCCGGGGGCGCGCCCGCCCGGGGAGCGCGGCCCTGCCGGGCGGGGCGCGGCGGCCGCCCCGGCTCGTGCGCCGGGGCCGCCCGGACGACCCGGTGGCCGGAGGGGTCAGCCCCAGCCCAGCTCGTGGAGGCGGTCGTCCTCGATGCCGAAGTGGTGGGCGATCTCGTGGACCACGGTCACCGCCACCTCGTGGACCACGTCCTCCGGGGTCTCGCAGTAGCGGAGCGTCGGACCCATGTAGATGGAGATACGGTCCGGCAGCACCCCCGCGTACCACTCGCCGCGCTCCGTGAGCGGAGTGCCCTCGTACAGCCCCAGCAGCTCGGGGTCGGACGGGTCGGGTTCGTCCTCCACGAACACGGCCACGTTGTCCATCACCTTGGTCAGCTCCGGCGGAATCGAGTCCAGCGCTTCGCTCACCAGCTCTTCGAACGCCTCACGCGTCATCTCCAGCACACGGCCATTCTGCGTGACCGGCCGTCCCGGCGGGCGGGGGCGGCCGGTTCGGGCCGGCCGGGCGCGATCCGGACCGGGCGGCGGACCGGGCGGAGGGGCGGGCGGCACGGGAGAATGCGGCTGTGCCGCCGCCGTCTTCACCGCCCCCGCCGCCTCCTCCACCACTCCCGTCCGGCGCCGGAGGCGGCCCGGTCCCGGTCCCCGTCGACCCGGACGTCGATCTGCACGTCCCCGCCCAGCGTGCCGAGACCGCCGGGGCGCATCTGCTGCTGGTGCTCGCCGCCGTCGCGGCGGGCGGGGTCGTCGGCGCGCTCGCCCGCTATGCGGCGGTACGGGCCTGGCCCGGCGACCCGGCCTCGGCGCCGCTGGTCACGCTCGGGGTCAATGTCCTCGGCTCGTTCCTGATCGGGGTGCTGATGGTGCTGGTCGCCGAGGGCGGCCGGACCCCGCATCCGCTGCTCCGGCCGTTCGCCGGGACCGGAGTGCTCGGCGGGTTCACCACCTTCTCCGCGTACGCCCTCGACACCCGCGAGCTGCTGGTGCGCGGGGAGGCCGCGGCGGCCTTCGGCTACGCGGCCGGGACGCTCCTGAGCTGTCTCGGCGCGGTCTGGGCGGCGGTGGCCCTGACCCGCCGCGCGACCGGCTGGCGGCCGGGGGTGGACCGGTGACCTGGCTGCTGGTCGCGCTCGGTGCCGCCGTGGGCGCGCCGCTGCGGTATCTGACCGACCGGGCGGTGCAGTCCCGGCACGATTCGGTGTTCCCCTGGGGCACCCTGACCGTCAACGCCGCCGGCTGCCTCGTCCTCGGCGCGGCCGCGGGCGCCGCCGTCTCCTCCGGGCTGTACGCCCTGCTGGGGACGGGCCTGTGCGGTGCGCTGAGCACGTACTCGACCTTCTCCTACGAGACCGTGCGGCTGGCGGAGACCGGACGGTGGCCCCTGGCCGCGGCGAATGTCGTGGCCTCCGTGCTCGTGGGCACCGGGGCGCTGGTCCTGGGGGCGGAGCTGGCGGGAGCCGTCCGGGGTTAGCCCTTCACCGCCCGCCCGCCTGCCGGACCGATCCGCTCCGGCAGGAACTTCCGAGCGTGCCGCTCCCGCAGGCGTCGCGGTGGTCGGCGTCCCGGTGGTCGGCGGCGCGTTGGTCGCAGTCCGGGGGCGCACGGGGCGCGGAAGCCGGGCCGCAGTCGTGTCCTCGTCAGATCCTGGTGCGTGTCCCCGGCGGGCCGACGGGAGTTGGGCAGGGAGACCCGCGTACGGGAACGAGCCCCGCGCGCGGTGCGCGGCCCGTGTCCGAGCGCCCCCGAGCGCCCGGGCGCATACCGCGCGCCCCTGTTCCCGCCCTGCTCCGGAGGTGCCCCCGTGCGCCAGTCGTCCGTCCCCGGCCGTGTGGCCGCCGCCTTCGCCGTCTCGCTCGCGCTCGCCGCATCGGCCGGGTGCATGAGCGTCGGTGACGACGAACGGGCCAAGCCCGCGCCCAGCGGCTCGCCCGACCGTCGCGGCACCGTCGCGGACCCGGACGGCGGCTACGAGCACCCCGGCGGACGGCACCCGGACGGCACCGGCCGCCACCGGGACTCCGGGAAGCCCGGCGAGGCGGCCCGCAAGGACGGCCGGCCCGAGCTGAAGCCGAGCGCCAGCGCCTCGGCCGCGCCCGAGGGCCCCCGGCCCGGCCCGGGGGCCGAGCGGCCGCAGCCGCAGCCGGGAGCGCCGAAGCCGACCGCGCCGCGGCCCACCCCGTCGGCCGAGGAGCCGGTGGATCCGCCGGTGGACCCGCCCGTGGAGGAGCCCACGGACCCGCCGGTCTCGGAGCCGCCGCAGCCGACCGATCCGCCGTCGGCCTCGTCGGCGCCGGAGGTGCACGCGGGGGCGATGAAACTGGTGGACGCGGACGGCCGGGGGATGCGAGGACGGCCGGAGGCGTCACCCCAGCCGGGCCCGGCCTGAGCCCGGCCCGGGGCAGCCCCGAGTCGGCCCCGGGGCGGAAGGGGCCGGCGGGAGGCATGTGACGCAGGAGTGAGCGACCGGTCACCGGTGGTCGCCGCTGTGTAACGGGGGTCACGCCGTCGCGGTTTGCCTTGGGCGGGGGAGGGTGCGTATGGTGGTAGATCGTTTGATCCCATTGCCCGGCGCCGATAAGAGCGCGCCGTGTGGCGCGTATCCCCCTGAGCCGTGGCTGACCGCATCGAGGCGGTCGTTTGTGAAAACACGGAGTTTGGGCGCGTGCCGAGACTCCGGAAGGTTTCGCATTTCGCATGTCCACTTTTGCTTCTGATCAGATCGCCGTGTCCGAGGACGAGTCCGTCGAGGTCGTCGAGACCACCGAGTCCGCCGAGACCGTCGCCGCCGACATCACCGCCGCCGACATCGACGACACCGTTGACGCCGACGCCGACGCCGACGCCGACGTCGAGATCGACTCCGCCGAAGACGACGCCGAGCCCGGCATCACCTTCGCGGACCTCGGTCTGCCCGAGGGCGTCGTGCGCAAGCTCGCCCAGAACGGTGTGACGACCCCCTTCCCGATCCAGGCGGCGACCATCCCGGACGCCCTGGCCGGCAAGGACATCCTCGGCCGCGGCCGGACCGGCTCCGGCAAGACGCTCTCCTTCGGTCTCCCCCTGCTGGCCACCCTCTCCGAGGGCCGCACGGAGAAGAAGAAGCCCCGCGGTGTCATCCTGACCCCGACCCGCGAGCTGGCGATGCAGGTCGCCGACGCCCTTCAGCCGTACGGCGACGTCCTCGGCCTCAAGATGAAGGTCGTCTGCGGCGGTACGTCCATGGGCAACCAGATCTACGCCCTGGAGCGCGGCGTCGACATCCTCGTCGCCACCCCGGGCCGTCTCCGCGACATCATCAACCGCGGTGCCTGCTCCCTGGAGCAGGTCCAGGTCGCCATCCTCGACGAGGCCGACCAGATGTCCGACCTCGGCTTCCTGCCCGAGGTGACCGAGCTGCTCGACCAGGTCCCGGCCGGCGGCCAGCGGATGCTCTTCTCCGCCACCATGGAGAACGAGATCACCACCCTGGTGAAGCGCTACCTCAACAACCCGGTCAGCCACGAGGTCGACAGCGCCCAGGGCAATGTCACCACCATGACCCACCACGTCCTCGTCGTGAAGCCGAAGGACAAGGCCCCGGTCACCGCCGCCATCGCGGCCCGCAAGGGCCGGACGATCATCTTCGTCCGCACCCAGCTCGGCGCCGACCGCGTCGCCGAGCAGCTGCGCGAGTCCGGTGTGAAGTCCGACGCGCTGCACGGCGGTATGACGCAGGGCGCGCGGACGCGCACCCTCGCCGACTTCAAGGACGGGTACGTCAATGTGCTCGTCGCCACCGACGTCGCCGCCCGCGGTATCCACGTCGACGGCATCGACCTGGTCCTGAACGTGGACCCGGCCGGTGACCACAAGGACTACCTGCACCGCTCCGGCCGTACCGCCCGCGCGGGCAAGTCCGGCACGGTCGTCTCCCTCTCCCTGCCCCACCAGCGCCGCCAGATCTTCCGGCTGATGGAGGACGCGGGCGTGGACGCCTCCCGCCACATCGTGGGCGGCGCCGGTGCCTTCGACCCCGAGGTCGCCGAGATCACCGGCGCCCGGTCGCTGACCGAGGTGCAGGCCGACTCCGCGAACAACGCCGCCAAGCAGGCCGAGCGCGAGGTCGCCGAGCTGAACCGCCAGCTGGAGCGGGTGCAGCGGCGCGCGGTCGAACTGCGTGACGAGGCCGACCGTCTGGTCGCCCGGGCCGCGCGCGAGCGGGGCGACGACCCCGAGGCCGCGGTGGCCGAGGTGGCCGGCGCGGTGGAGGCCGAGCTGGAGGCGGAGGCCGCGGCTGCTGCCGCCGCCGCGAAGAAGGAGCGCGAGGAGCGGTCCTTCGAGGGTTCGCGCCGGGACGAGCGGGGCAACTTCGAGCGCCGCGACCGTCGTGACGACCGTCGCGACGACCGCCCGTCGGGTGGTTTCCGCCGCGATGACCGTCGTGACGACCGTCCGTTCAACCGCGACCGTCGTGACGAGCGCCCGTCCGGTGGTTTCCGCCGCGACGACCGCCCCTCCGGCGGCTTCCGTCGTGACGACCGTCGCGACGACCGCCCGTCGGGTGGTTTCCGCCGCGATGACCGTCGTGACGACCGTCCGTTCAACCGCGACCGTCGTGACGAGCGCCCGTCCGGTGGTTTCCGCCGCGACGACCGCCCGTCCTTCGACCGCGACCGTCGTGACGACCGCCCCTCGGGTGGCTTCCGCCGTGACGACCGTCCGAGCGGTCACCGCGGCAGCGACCGTCCGTTCAACCGCGACCGTCGTGACGACCGTCCCTCCGGCGGCTTCCGCTCCGGCTCCTCGGACCGTCCGTACGGCCGCCGTGACGACCACCGCGGCACCGGTACCGGCAGTGGCTCCGGCTCGTTCGGCCGCCGCGACGACAAGCCGCGCTGGAAGCGCAACGGCTGACCGAAAGCCACCGCTTCACCCGTAGCAGGCGACAGGGCCCGCACCCCGGACAGGGGGTGCGGGCCCTGTCCCGTTTCCGCCCCGATGAGTCCGCCGATATCCCGCCGGTAATAGGTGCGCCAACCACCGATGCCGTTGCTACGATGTGCGCCACCCGGGACGGGAGTTACTCACCGGCAGCGGCCCGACAGCGTCCGCTCCTCCCGTCGTCCGTGGGTCTATCGATGCAGGACGGATCCGTCATGCCGCTTTTGCGGTACCGCGGTTCCAGGGGAGGGGATTCCTTGCAGCACCACTACGGCCGGTCTCGTACGGCCATCCGTCGCTCCGTCGCGACGGCCGTCACGGTCGCGCTGGGCGCGGGCCTGGTCACGGCGCTCGCACCGGCCGCGACGGCCGCGCCCGCGGCACCGGCCACGACTCCGCAGGCGAACACCGCGGGTGAGGCCGTACTGCCGCCGCAGGACCGTGTCGTACCCGATCGCGTGATGGTGTACGACGCGGGCCCCACCGGCTACGGGGCCAAGGTCGAGGGCAGCAGCACACGCGTCTGGACCGACTTCGCGACAGGCGCGACCCGGCCCATCGACAACGAGTCCGGGCACTCCGGGCTCCGGGACGTCCTTACGGAGGCCGCGGACGGCACCCAGACCGTCACCGTCACCGACCAGGCCACGGGCGACAAGACCGTCTACCGGCTGCCCTCGGGCGTCTACTACTCGGGTGCTTACACCCATGGCGCGATCGTCGTCTTCCGGATCGACGCCGAAGGCACGCTCGTGTCGATGGGCATCCTGCGGCAGACCGCCGACGGCACCACCGCGGAGACCCCGATCACCGGTTTCCCGGCGAACAGCAGGTTCCCGTTCTCCACTCCGAACGACCAGACCGGCTTCGCGGCCACTTTCAATATCTGGAGCCGCTACGGCGACGCCTCGACGGACTGGATCCTCGACTACAGCACCGCCCGGCTGACCAAGCTCCCCCGCTCCGTCGGAGGAGGCAGCTACCAGCCCGGTCTGCACCAGGTGATCACCGACAGGGACTTCTTCGCCAACAAGATCACCACTTTTGACCTGCGCAACCCGGACGCGGCACCCGTGGTGACCGAAATCCCCAAGCGACAGGGCCCCGAAGAGAACTTCGCCGGGATCTACGCCATCGGCGACACGCTCCTCGTCAGCCGCCGGATCAACTCGCACGCACACGGCACGGTGCCCGGTGCGAAGCTGTACGCGGTCCCCATCGGGAACACGGGCGAGCCGCGGGAACTGCTGCGCTACGCGACCGAACAGCTCGTTCCGGCCCCCGACGGCAGCGTGCTCGTCACGGGCGGCAGTGGTTCCGGGGACTGGGCCGTGCGGCGGATCTCCGCGGACGCGGACGGCACCCTCAAACTGACCACCGCACACCGGCTCCCCTCGCCGCCCGCGACCATCGAGGGCCTCGCGCTCGGCGGTGGCAGGCTCAGCTACGTGGCGCAGCCGGAGGGAAGCCAGGGGCGGACCCTCTACAGCCACGACGTCACCGGTTCCGGCACCCCCGTCATTGGCGCACGGGACAAGGGATCCCTGAGTGCCACCCCGGTCAAGGGCGAGCTGCACTCCCTCGGCGACGGCCGCACGGCCTTCACGAGCGAGGCCGGGCTCCGGGTGCCCAACCCGGACGGTAGCTCCAGCTCGGTCGATGTGCCCTGGCCGGCGACGCTGGACGAGGCGAGCGGTCGCTATGTGGTCCTCACCGGCGGCGACAGCCGGCAGCACATCGGCGATCTGCGGATGCACTACGGCAAAAATGTCGTGCTGTCGCGGACCAAGACGGCCGCTTCGGTCTGGGGCAGCACCCTGTGGACGCCCGGCAAGACGGTCGGCAGCGTCGTCCCGTACGACCTGAAGACCAAGAAGACGGGTGCGGAGCTGAGGCTGAACCCCGGCTGCATACCGGACAAGCTCCAGGCTGTGGACCGCTGGCTGTACTGGGACTGCACATCGGAGCGGGCGGCCGGCGCCTATGACCGGACCACGGGCCGCAGCTCCCTGGTGATCTCCGGCGGCAACGCCCGGCTCGGCGACGGCTTCGTCGTCCGCCAGGACGGCACCACACTCCAGCTCACCAACCTCCACACCGGCACCACCGCCCCGTTCGCCACCGTCCCCGCGAATGCGAAGTGGGCGGTCGACAAGTTCGGCGGCCATGTCGCGTACACGGATGCCGAGCAGGGCATCCGGGTCCGTACGGTGGACGTGCCGCGCAGCCCGCTCGCGGTCGCCGAGTCCGAGATCGACAGCGCGTTCACCCTCGCGGCCTCCGCCCAGGACCGGGTCTGGAACGGGCGCTGGCAGCTCAGCCGCCCGGCGACCTCCTGGTCCGTGACGGTGAAGAACGCGACGGGTTCCGTCGTACGGACTCTGGCGCAGGGTTCCGTACCGCAGACGGGTGCGCAGCTCAGCGCCGTCTGGGACGGGAAGAACACGGCCGGCCGGACCCTGCCCAACGGCAAGTACGGCATCACCCTGACGGTCGACGGGCGCCCGCTGGTCAGCAACTGGACCACGCTCTCCGGCAGCCACGACGCTCCGCGCGACTTCAACGCCGACGGTGTGCCCGAGGTGGTCACCCGCCTCGGCGCCGACCTCACCGCCCACCAGGGTCTGGTGAAGACCGCCACGGGCGGCACCGTGCAGCGGGTCTCCAAGGGCTGGAAGAACATCACCGCCGTCCTGCCCATGGGCGATATGAACAACCAGGGCTGTGACGACCTCGTGGTCCGCAATACGGCGGGCGAGCTGTGGCGCCATGAGGGCGCGTGCGCCGGGCTGCCCGGTCCCACCTCCGCCAGGGTCCGGATCGGCGGAGGCTTCGCGGCCTTCGACACGATCCTGCCCGCGGGTGATCTGACCGGTGACGGCCGGGGTGATCTGCTGGCCCGCAAGCCGGACGGCAAGCTGTTCGTCTACGCGATCACCGCGACCGGGACGCTGCGCTCGGCGGGGGTCCTCAGCGGCTCCTTCAAGGGCCTCACCCTGATTGCCCCCGGTGATCTGACCGGCGACCGCCGTGCGGATCTGCTGGCGCGGGACGCGGGTGGTGAGCTGTGGCGCTACAACGGCACCGGCAAGGGCACCCTGGGTGCGAAGACCCTGGTCCAGAAGGACTGGGCGGTCACCAGCAAGGCGTTCGCGGGCGTCGGCGACCTCAACAGTGACGGCAACGCGGACCTGGTCTCCCGGGACACGACGGGCCGCCTCTGGCAGCACCTCGGCACCGGCAAGGGCACGCTGAACGCGCCCGCTCAGGTCGGCACGGGCTGGCAGCGGTACACCTCCCTGCACTGACCCTTCCCTACGACCACCAGGACAGGGCCCGCACCCCGATCAGGGGCGCGGGCCCTGTCCCGTGCTCCCTCGGCATCCCGCCCGTATTGGCTGCTCATAGCAGGTGTCCCGTTGCTACGATGTCGGCCACCCGGGACGGGAGTTCATCGCCGGCAGCGGCCGCATCATGTCCGCTCCTCCCTCACCCCGTGGGCTCACTGATGCAGGACGGATCCGCCGTACCGCCTTTCTCGGTACCGCGGTTCCAGGGGAGGGGAATCCTTGCAGCACCACTACGGCCGGTCCCGTACGGCCATACGCCGCCCGGTAGCGGTGGCTGTCACCGTTGCCTTGGGGGCGGGCCTGGTCACGGCGGTGGCTCCCGCCGCTGCCGTCACCGTGGCACCGGCCACGACTCCGCAGGCCCCGCAGGCGAACACCGCCGGTGAGGCCGTACTGCCGTTGCAGGACCGTCTGACGCCCCGCCGCGTCAAGCTCCACGAAGCGGGGGCCACCGGCTACGCGGCCGAGGTGGAGGGCAGCGGCACGCGGCTCTGGACCGACTATGCGACGGGCGAGACCCGGCCCATCGACAACGCTTGGGGGCATTCCGGACTGCGGAGCCTTCTGACGACGGGCGAGGACGGCACCCAGACCGTCACCATCACCGACCTGGCCACGGACGGGAAGACGGTCTACACCCTGCCCCAGGGCGCCTTTTACAGTCAGGCGCACACCCGTGGCGCGATCGTCGTCTACCGGAAGAACGCCGAAGGCGTCGTCACATCGCTGAGTATTCTGCGGCGGGCCGCCGACGGCACCACCACGGAGACCCCGGTCACCGGTGTGCCGGAGAACAGCACCTCCCTGTCCTCCCATCCGCTGGGACAGACCGAGTACGCGGCGACCATCAACGCCAGGAAGTCCACCAACGAGTACTGGCACCTCGACTACACCACCGCACGGCTCACCAAGCGTCCCGGGCGCTGGGTCGGGAACCAGCCCGGCCTGCACCAGGTGATCACTGACTTCGATCTCGCCGGCAACACGGTCACCACGTTCGACCTGCGCAACCCGGACGCGGCGCCCGTGGTGACGGTGATCCCCGCGCTGTACGGCCCCGAGGAGCGGTCCGGGGCGGTCGCCGTCGTCGGTGACACGATCCTCGTCAGCCGTGCGATCGACCTGTACACCAAGCCCCCCGTGCTCGGCGGGAAGCTCTACGCGGTCCCCATCGGGAACACCGGCGAGACACGCGAACTGCTGCCGTACGCGGTCGACCGGCTGGCGACGGCCCCCGACGGCAGTGTGCTCGTCACGGGCGGCAGTAGCCCCAAGGACTGGGCGGTACGCCGGGTCTCCGCGGCCGAGGACGGCAGCCTCCGGCTGACGACGGTGCGGCAGATCCCCGCGATGCCCGCGACGGTCGACAGCCTCGCGCTCGGCGGCGGCAGGCTCAGCTATGTCGCGCAGACGGAGAGAGAGCAGTGGCGGACTCTCCACAGCCATGACCTCACCGGTTCCGGCACTCCCGTCTTCGGCCCCCGGGACAAGGGATACGAGAGCAGGAA
Source organism: Streptomyces sp. NPDC003691 (assembly GCF_053981115.1). NCBI lineage: Bacteria > Bacillati > Actinomycetota > Actinomycetes > Kitasatosporales > Streptomycetaceae > Streptomyces > Streptomyces sp. NPDC003691. The sequence goes on from NZ_JBSFNQ010000033.1 coordinate 62,540, forward strand.
CCCGATCGGCGGGGAACTGCACTCCCTCGGTGACGGCCGCAGCGCCTTCGTCACCAGCACCGGAGTTCATGTACCGAACCCGGACGGCCGTCTCACCTCGGTCGATGTGCCTCGCCCGGCCACGCTGAGGGAGGCCGGCGGCCGCTATCTGGTCCTCACCGGCGGCGAAAACCGGCAGCACATCCGCGACGTATATCCGAACGAAGCCGACAGCGCGGCGCTGAACCTCGACACCACGGCCGCTTCGGTCTGGGGCACCACCCTGTGGACGCCGGGCAAGGCGGCCGGGAGTGTGGTCGCGTACGACCTGAAGTCCAAGAAGTCGCAGCCCGAGGTGAAGCTGGGCTCCGGCTGCGTGCCGAACGACCTCCAGGCCGTGGGCCGCTGGCTGTACTGGGCCTGCGGCACCACCGAGGCCGGTGTCTACGACCACACCACGGGCAAGAACATCCCGGTGACGGCCGGGGGGAAGTCGAAGCTCGGCGACGGCTTCGTGGTCCGCCAGGACGGCACCACGCTTCAGCTCACCAACCTCCACACGGGGGTTACGGCTCCGGTCGCCACGATCCCGGCGGATGCCAAGTGGGCGGTCGACAAGTTCGGCGGCCACCTTGCGTACCTGGACGCCGAGCAGGCGATCCGGGTCCGGCAGGTGGATGTGCCGCGCAGCCCGCTCGCCGTCACCGAGTACCGGACCGACACCCACGTCTCGACCCACGAAGTTCACGACGACCGGGTCTGGAACGGGCGCTGGCAGCTCAGCCGCCCGGCCGCTTCCTGGTCCGTGACGGTGAAGAACGCGGTGGGTTCCGTCGTACGCGCCGTGGCGCAGGGCTCCGTACCGCAGAGCGGCGCGCAGCTCACCGCGGTCTGGGACGCGAAGAACACGGCGGGCCGGGCCGTGCCCAACGGCAAGTACGGCATCACCCTGACGGTCGACGGACGGCCGCTGGTCACCAACTGGACCACGCTGCACGACAGCCATGACATGCCCCGGGACTACACGGCCGACGGTGTGCCCGAGGTGGTCACCCGCCTCGGTGCGGACCTCGTCTCGCACCAGGGTCTGGTGAAGACGGCCGCGGGCGGTGCGGTGCAGCGGGTCTCCAAGGGCTGGAAGAACATCACCGCCGTCCTGCCCATGGGGACCCTGGACCACCAGCTCTACGACGACCTCGTGGTCCGGAATACGGCGGGCGAGCTGTGGCGCCACGCGGGCAGCCGGACCGGGCTGCCCGGTCCCACGTCCGCCAGGGTCCGGATCGGTACCGGCTTCGCCGCTTTCGACACGATCCTGCCCGCGGGTGATCTGACCGGTGACGGCCGGGGCGATCTGCTGGCGCGGAAGCCGGACGGGAAGCTGTTCGTCTACGCGATCACCGCGACCGGGACGCTGCGCTCGGCCGGGGTCCTCAGCGGCTCGTTCAAGGGCCTGACGCTGATCGCTCCGGGTGATCTGACCGGCGACCGCCGTGCGGATCTGCTGGCGCGTGACGCGGGTGGTGAACTCTGGCGCTACAACGGCACCGGCAAGGGCACCCTGGGTGCGAAGACCCTGGTCCAGAAGGACTGGGCGGTCACCAGCAAGGCGTTCGCGGGCGTCGGTGACCTCAACAGTGACGGCAACGCGGACCTGGTCTCCCGGGATACCGCGGGCCGTCTGTGGCAGCACCTGGGCACGGGTAAGGGCACGCTGTCCGCCGCGGTCCAGGCGGGTACGGGCTGGCAGCGGTACACCTCCCTGCACTGACCCGCTGAAACAGGGCCCGCACTCCGGACAGGGGCGCGGGTCCTGTTTCGTACCAGCGCACTTTTCCGGCCGTAATAGCTGCTCACGGCACGTATCTCGTTGCTACGATATCGGCCACCCGGGAGGGGAGTTATTCGCCGGCAGCGGCCGCATTACGTCCGCTCCTCCCTCACCCCGTGGGCTCACTGATGCAGGACGGATCCGCTGTGCCGTTGTTCTCCGGTGCGGCGGTTCCAGGGGAGGGGAATCCTTGCAGCACCACAACGGCCGGTCCCGTACGGCCGTCCGCCGCTCCGTGGCTACGGCTGTCACCGTGGCTCTCGGCGCGGGCCTGGTCACGGCGGTGGCACCGGCCGCCACCGCGGCCACTACTCCGCAGGCGGGCACGGCCGGTGAGGCCGTACTGCCGCCGCAGAATCCGGTCCTGCCGGACCAGATCATCCTGCAGGAGGCAGGCCGCACCGGGTACTCGGCTTCACTGCCGGGGAGCAACAGCCGCTTCTGGACCGATTTCGCGACGGGCGCGACCCGGAGCATCGGCAATCAGCTCGGACACTCCGGGCTGTCCGCCGTCCAGACGAAGGCCCCGGACGGCACTTGGGCCGTCGCCGTCACCGACCATGCCACGGGGGAGAGGACCCTCCACAGCCTGCCCGAAGGCGCTTTTTATGCGCAGATGTTCACCCATGACGCGATCGTCGTCTACCGGCGGGGGCCCGAGCAGTACATCGACTCGATGAGCATCCTGCGGCGGGCCGCCGACGGCACCACCGAGGAGATCCCGGTCACCGGTGTCCCGGCGAACAGCAGGTACCTCGGGTACCCAGGGCCCGTCCAGACCGGCTTCGGCGCCGTCTTCGGCATCTCGTCCGGCACCCCGGCGAAGTGGCACCTCGACTTCACCACCGCGCGGCTCACCCGGCTCCCCGAGGCCGGACCGGGCGGCTACCGGCTCGGCCGCCACCAGGTGATCACCGCATACGACCATGTCACCCAGAAGGTCACCACCTTCGACACACGCACACCGGACGCGGCTCCCGTGGTGACCACTCTTCCCGCACCGGAGCACTTCGAGGGCTACTACGCCAAACTCGCGGTCGTCGGCGACACCATCCTGGCCAACCGTGAGGGCTCCTCCTCCCGGGCGCGGACCCACCCCGGGACGAAACTGCTCGCGGTTCCCATCGGCAACACCGGCGAGCCGCGGGAACTGCAGCGGTACGCGACCGGCCCCCTCGCCCCGGCCCCGGACGGGAGCGTGCTCTTCACCGGTGGCAGCGGGCCGAAGGACTGGGCCGTACGCCGGGTCGCCCCGGCCGCCGACGGCACCCCGGAGGTGACCGTCGTACGCGCGATACCGAAGACGGTCGCGGACATTGAGGGCCTCGCCATCGGCGGCGGCCGGCTCAGCTATGTCGTGCACACCGACGGCGCCCCGCTGCGGGCCGTCTACAGCCACGATATTTCCGGTACGGACGACGCCGGTACCCCGGTCGTCGGAGCGCGGCAGGCACCTTCCACGATGCTCAGCCCGATCAGCGGGGAACTGCACTCTCTCGGCGACGGCCGCAGCGCCTTCTCCGGCCAGGGCGGGTACCAGGTCCTCGAGCCGGGCAGCCACGCATCCGCGTATACCTCGCGGAGACCGCCGTCACTGAGCGAGGCCAGCGGCCGGTACCTCATCATGACGGACGGCGACTCCCCCTACCGGCAGTACATCAAGGACGTCCGGGCCTGGAGCTCCGGCGTCGACGCCCACACCCGCTCCACGACTGCCGCTTCTGTCTGGGGCAGCACGCTGTGGACGCCGGGCAAGGCGGCCGGGAGTGTGGTTGCGTACGACCTGAAGTCCAAGAAGTCGCAGCCGGAGCTGAAGCTGGGGTCGGGCTGTGTGCCGAACGACCTTCAGGCCGTGGGCCGCTGGCTGTACTGGGCGTGCGGTACCACCGAGGCGGGTGTGTACGACCTGACCGCGGCCAGGAACACCTCGGTGGCGGCGGGCGGCAGGACGAAGCTGGGTGACGGCTTCGTGGTCCGTGAGAGCGGCGGCGAGCTGGAGCTCACCAACCTCCACACCGGCACCACGACCCCCGTTGCCACCCTTCCCGCGAACGCGAAGTGGGCGGTCGACAAGTTCGGCGGCCATCTCGCGTACGTGGACGCGGGGCAGGCGATCCGGGTCCGTACGGTGGACGTGCCGCGCAGTCCGCTGACGGTCGTCGAGTCCGAGGGAGACTCCTCCCGGACACACTATGAACCCAGTTACCGCAGATGGGATGGGCGCTGGCAGCTCAGCCGCCCGGCGACCTCCTGGTCCGTCACCATCAAGGACGCGGCGGGCACCGTCGTACGGACCCTGGCACAGGGCTCCGTACAGCAGACCGGCGCCCGGCTCACGGCCGCGTGGGATACGAAGGACGCGGACGGCCGGGCCGTGCGCAACGGCACGTACAGGGCGACCCTGACCATCGAAGGCCAGGAGGCATCCAGCGAGTGGGTCACCGTGTCCGGTGGCCCGGATGTGCCGCGCGACTACAACGCGGACGGTATTCCCGAGGTGGTCACCCGCCTCGGCGCGGACCTCACCGCGCACCAGGGTCTGGTGAAGACCGCCACGGGCGGCACCGTGCAGCGGACCTCCAAGGGCTGGAAGGACATCACCGCCGTCCTGCCCATGGGCGATATGAACAACCAGGGCTGTGACGACCTGGTGGTCCGCAATACCAAGGGCGAACTGTGGCGGCATGAGGGGACGTGTGCCGGGCTGCCCGGCCCCACGTCCGTCAGGGTCCGGATCGGCACCGGCTTCGCCGCTTTCGACACGATCCTGCCCGCGGGTGATCTGACCGGGGACGGTCACGGTGATCTGCTGGCCCGGAAGCCGGACGGCAAGCTGTTCGTCTACGCGGTCACCCCGACCGGGACGCTGCGTTCCGCGGGGACTCCCAGCGGCTCCTTCAAGGGCCTCACCCTGATCGCCCCGGGCGACCTGACCGGTGACGGTCACGGTGACCTGTTGGCCCGGGACGCGGGTGGCGAACTGTGGCGCTACAACGGCACCGGCAAGGGCACCCTGGGCGCGAAGACCCTGCTCTACAAGGACTGGGCGTTGACGCGGAAGGTGTTCGCGGGCGCCGGTGACCTCAACGGTGACGGCCGCGCCGACCTGCTTTCGCGCGACACGGCGGGCCGCCTCTGGCAGAACCTGGCCACCGAAGCGGGCACCCTGGGCGCAAGCACCCAGGTCGGCACCGGCTGGCAGCGCTACACCTCCCTGCACTGACCTCCGCAGCCGTCGCCGGGGGAGCCGCCCGCACCCCCGGCGTCGGCCGGAAGAGGCTGCTTTGGCCGACGCCACACCGCTACCACGGGATACCCGATCGGCTCCCGCTCACGGTCGGGCTATGCTCAGGTGTGGTTCGGCCGAGGGCCGCTAGCTCAATTGGCAGAGCAGCGGACTTTTAATCCGTTGGTTGTGGGTTCGAGTCCCACGCGGCCTACCGAGTGCGGGGGCGGGCATCAGCCCGTGACCTGCGACGAAGCGCCTCACCAGGCATCAGCCTGGTGAGGCGCTTCGTCGTCGATGGGCCCCTGCACGAGCGGATGCTCCGAGACCGTCCCGGGGCGGAGCCGTGTGCTGTCCTCCCGGGTGAAGACCCCGCCGGTCTCGTTCCCGGTCGGGCCCGACGCGGCTGGCTTCTCCTGCTGCTGGTTGATCATCCCGCCAGGGGCACCTCGGGAGTGAGCAGCTCCAAGGCTTCCTCCCAGCGGAAGCGGTCCGCGCCGCCGCCGGTCTTCGGCTGGTGGGGCTCGTACGAACCGACCAGGACGCCCATCCTGCGCAACCTGTCCAAGCTCTGGTCGTACGCGGGGTGGGCGGCCTGGGCGGAGTTCAGGTACGGCAGGACGGCGGTGGGGATACCGAAGCCGTGCGCCTCGCAGAGGATGCCGAGTGCCAGCGTGTCGGAGATTCCTGTGGCCCACTTGTTGATCGTGTTGAAGGTGGCCGGCGCGACCGCGATGGCGTCGGCGGGCGGCAGCGGGCGTGGGTCGCCCGGGAGGCGCCAGGCGGAGCGGATGGGGTAGCCGGTCTGCTCCTCGACGGCGGGCGCGTCGAGGAAACCGAGACCCTGCGGGGTGGCGACGACGCCGACCTCCCAGTTCGCCTCCTGAGCCGCGGTGATCAGCCTGCCGACGTCACCGGCGATCCCGGCCGCGCACACCACGACGTACAGAAAGGGCTTCTTGATCTCCTGGTCGGGCTGATCGCTCACGCGGGGACTCCCAGTCGGCGGCTGAAGTGGTGCAGTTTCGGCAGAGCGGCGTAGTAGCGGGGGCGTCGGCCACGTGCGACTTGGGAAGGCGGCAGAGGCGCACTCCCGCTCCGCCATAGCGATGCCACGACGGTCCGATCAGCCCCGATCGGGAACGCGCCCGTCAGACTCCCTTCAGCTCCGCGACGCTCCGCGCTCTCATTTCCAGCTCTCGTACGCCGCTCACCGTGCGATAACCCGGCAGCGAGCGGCGCAGCGTGCGCAGATGCTCGTCACCGCGGGCGGACGAGATCTTCGTGTACTCGCCCAGGAACTCGGCCCAGGTGGCGCAGGCTGCCTCGACGTGTCGCATCTTGAGCTGACGTTCGGCCATCACACCGAGGCAGTGGAGTCGGCCCTGTCGTTCCAGGGGGGAACGCGCCGCGTTGGAGCGGCGCAGGGCGGCGATTGATGCGGCCTTGTCGCCGAGGTGCCAGTGGACATGTGCCTCGTGGAAGAAATAGGCGGCCTGGTCGTAGCCACCGACGGCGTCCCGGTGGTCGTCGGCCCGGGAGAGTGCGCTCTCCGTCTCGCGGAGACGGGTCCGGGCCGCCTGGCGGTCGCCGGTCATTGCCGCGGATGCCGCCTGCTGCCCCCGGAGGAAGGCGAGAAGACGGGGGCCTGCGGAAGGGGCTGCCTCGGCGGCCGCATCCGCCAGGCGGAGGGCCGAGGTCCCGTATCCGAGATGGCTGGCCTGAAGACTCATGCCCCGGAGGGTGCGGCAGTAGGTGACGTGGTCGTCGGCGGCACCCGCGAGTTCCAGGGCTTTCAGGTAGTACTGCTGCCCGAGGCCCTGTTCGTTCTCGTACATGGCCATCCAGCCCGTGAGGTAGACGAGGTCGGCCGCCGCCGACCGCATCTCGCGCCGTGCCCGCTCGCTGCCCGAAGCACGCAGGTACGGGCCGACGGTGTTGGTGATGAACGCCGCCGCCATAGGGCGTGCGTGCCCGGCCCCCACCTGGTCGAGGATGTCGGCGATCCTGGTCGTCATCGTGCGCACGGTCTCTGCGTCACTCGCCCCGACTTGCACGGTTCGGCCGGTTCTGGCGGCTTCGGCCCGCCCGGCGATCTCGGCGAACGCCGGTACCGCGAGTGCTGACGCGTACATACCGGTCCGCAGCACTCCGCGCCTGGAAGGGTCCATGTCCGTTCGGCTCAAGTGGATCACTCCCGCCACGATGTCCCTTTCCCCGGCCGAGTCGGTCTGCGGCGCGGGCCAGCCGACCTCTGCGCACGTCACCGTGCGTCCGATCAACCGCGAGAGTGCCTCGGTGATCGCGGGTCGCGCCTGTGATCTGGGGACCGATCCGGCCAGCCAGTGGGACACGCTGGTCTTGTCGTAATTGAGGGCGACGCCGAGTTCCCGGCCCACTGCGTTGGCCCGGCGGGCGAGCTGCGCGTTCCCGAGTCCTTGTGTCCGCATGAGGTCGCCGAGCGCTGTGTTCGGTGTGCGTGACCGTTGTGTCATCCCGACCCCCGAGGGCGTTCAACCAGTTCAACCGTCGCTCCACTCTGACGCCTTACGCATTGTCACGTAAAGGAGTTGGGTGGTTACAGGCCATCCGGCGGGTGAGGGCGAGTGGGAAACGGCTTTGCGCCCGGGGGTGGTTGTCGGAAGCGCCCCGGCGGCCGTGTAGCGACGCCCGCCGGGGCCGGACCAACCAGCTTGTACAGGAGCTGATCAGCCTTATGCGCGATGGTAACGCCGATTTCCCGGACTCCCCGGTCCCCGCCGATCCGGTTCCGTTGCCCCCGTCCGGCCCGGAGAAAGGGAACAGGCCCTTCCCGGATCGCAGGGAGCTGAACCGAAACCGGGCAGAGGTCCCCCGGCTTCCCGGCCGGAAGGCCATGGAGAGTTGGGGCGTGGTCCTGAGCGACGGGCCCGCCGAGCCGACCCCGATTCGTTCTGCCCTGACCTGGCCCCCGTGCCGGTGCGGACACCCTTCTTGTCCGGACGGCCGCTCCGACTCCGAGGACCAGAGGTGACCGGCCCGTCAGTACCCGATGGCCGGCTGGAGTTCTGCGTGTACTGCGACCGGCCCGTGGAGCCGTTGGAGGAGAACCTGGTGATGCTCGGCTTCTCCGCTTCCGGGGCACGGCCTTCTCTCTACGCGCATCCGGAGTGCCCACGTCAGCGGCGGCGCGATGTGGCCGCCCGCTGAGAGAAGCGGTCGCGGGCGCCTCTCCCGTAGGCGGAAACCCGGTCCCGGGCCGGGTTCCCGTACGACGCTTCGGCGACCGCTCGTCCCGGTCCACCGGCCCAACCGATGCGCTTGACGAGAAGGAGCTGATCCGACGTATGCGGAACCACACTGCTGCCGCCCTCGCCCGGTGGCTGTCCACCACCCGGTACAGGTTTTACCCTGCCCGGCCGACCGCCGTTTGTGTGTCTCGGGCAGGGTCTGCACGGATGGGGATCCGATGACCCTCGAAGGGCTGCTCGCGCCGCCCCCCGAACCTGTCGTCGTCCCATGCGATGTTTGCGGCCGTGCCACGAACGCGCCCGTCGAAGTGCGGCCGGGGCGGATCACCTGCCCCGACCACATTCTTGAAGCGTACGAACCCGCTCCACCTCGCATTCGGTGAGTGGTGGGAGTCCGGTGTCTCGGTACGCCTCGACGACAATCGGGCCCGGCTGCCTCGCCGGGCCCGCTCGCTGTCCGCGCGCCCGGTCACACCAGCGGCACGTCCCCCACCGGCAGCAGCTCGACCACCGCCCCGGACGCCTCCAGCAGCGGCGCCGCCGCGGTGCGCCGGGGGTCCGAGCGGAAGGCGGTGAGGGCCTCCTCGGCGGGGAAGCTCACGATATGGGCCTCGACCCGGCCGTCCGGGGTGCGCAGGCGGCGTTCCAGGTGGCCACCGTGGGCGGCGAGCATCGGCAGTACGGCGTTCTCGTAGGCCTCGAACGCGGGCAGGCCGCCCTCCGGGAGCCTGGCGAGCAGCAGATAGGTGACGGTCATGCGCTGCCGTTCCCGGGCGCCTCGGACGCGGGCAGGCGGAAGACGGCGCACGACGCCTGGCCCTCGCCGAACTCCCAGCCCGTCACCGGGTGATGGCCGGGACGGGCGGCGAGCTGCTCGAATTCGACGGGGGTGGTGCCGGGGCCCAGGAAGTACGCGCCGTCGCAGCGGGCGTCCTCTTCCCCGAGGGAGAGCATCCGGAGGTGGTCGCGGAGCCGGGGGTCGGGGATACGGCTCAGCCGTTCCTCCCACTCCGGGGCCACCTCCACGCCCTCCTCGAATGCCGCGAGGGTGTCGGGGCCGCCCGTGGTGCAGGTGGCGGCGCGCATCGCGTCGAAGAGGGTGCCGTCGGTGCCGATCCGCAGCAGCAGCCGCACCATGCCCGTCAGTTCTTCGCCGTCGACCTCCGCCAACTCCTCGGCGTGGGCGGCGAGGACCCGGGCGAAGTCCGTGCCGGACACGGCCCGCTCCGATTCCCCGGCGGTCACCGAGACCGCCCTCAGTGCCGTACCGAGCGCCCCGCCGAACCCTCCTTCGGTGTCGAACGCGGCCTCGTCGAAGAGCCAGAGCGACCGTCCGAGGTCGAGGGGCCCTCCGGCCGGGTTGAACGGAGCGTCGTCCTCGTCCAGGGGCTCCCCGGGGAGCAGTTCGCCGCGGACGACCGACTCCGGGTCCGGTGTGCCGGCGAGCAGGCCGTCGAGGATGTCGTGCTGTTGCAGGTCGTCCCAGTAGTAGAGGGCGTATTCGTCCTCCCCGGGGAAGTCGCCGAGCGGCCGGCCCAGCAGGATCTCGAAGGCGCTCGCCAGCTCGGCCTGCCAGGTTGCGGGGACGGTGGTCACAGGTGCTCCTCGTACGACGTACTCGACTCGACTCGACAGGGACGGCAGGAAACGAACGGATGGGGACAGCAGTGTGTTTAGCAGTGCAGGGGGCCGGTCGCCGGGGAAACGGGCAACTCGTGATGGCCCCGCGCGGCCCCGGCCGGATGCCTAGGCTGCGAGGCGGAGGAAGCATCGGGTGAGGGGAGCACGGCGTGATCCGCTGGATGTATGTGTTCGTGGACCGGCCGCGGGAGCGGTTCGAGGCCGCCGCGGCGTTCTGGACCGCGGTCACCGGAACCGGACTCTCCCCGCGCAGAGGTGAGTACGGGGAGTTCGCGACCCTGCTGCCGGATCCGGCCGTCGCCGACCCGTATGTGAAGGTCCAGGGGCTGGGTGCCCGGGACGACGGGCTGCGCGGGGCGCATCTCGACTTCGCCGTCGACGACGTGTCGGGGTTCGCGGCGCGGGCCGTCGCCGCGGGGGCCGATATCGTCGTCGAGTACGGCGACTACGTGGTGCTGGCATCCCCGGCGGGCCAGGCGTTCTGCGCGGTGCCCTGGCAGGGCGAGTCGCGGCGGCCGGACATGTACGCCGGTATCCGGCTGGACCAGGTCTGTGTGGACATCCCGCCGGACGCGTACGAGAAGGAGAGCGCCTTCTGGAGCGCGCTCACGGGCTGGCCGCTGCTGCACGCGCCGCGCTCCGAGTACCGCGCCGTACAGGGGCCCGCGGGGCTGCCGCTGCGGATCCTGCTCCAGCGGCTGGACGAACCGCGCCCGGCCGGGGCCCATCTCGACTTCTCGGCCGCGGACCGGGCCGCCGCCACCGCCGCGCACGAGCGGCTGGGGGCGGCCGTGGTCGAGGTGGCCGAGCACTGGACGGTCCTGCGCGATCCGGCCGGCGGGCTGTACTGCCTCACCGACCGCGATCCGGCCACCAGCCTGGCGGAGTGAACGGGTCCGGGCCCCGCACGGTGCGTGCGGGGCCCGGACCGGCCGGCGGCGACGTTCAGCAGCCCGACGAACAGCCGCAGCAGGCCGCCTTGACCTGGATGTTGTCCAGCACCGGGCCGTGCGCGCCCGCGACGGTGCTGGTGAAGGCGAGCGTCGTCGCCGCGGCCGAGGCGACAAAGGTGAACTGGCGGTTCACATAGCCCATGCTGGGCCGGGTCTTGCCGGTGATGTCGAAGGAGAAGTCCTGGAAGACCTGGCCGTCGATCAGGGCCCGGCCCGTCTTCACGATCGGCTGGGACGCGCCGTCGATATTGCCGGCCAGCGAGTAGCTGACGGAGTACGTCACCCCGGGTGCGGTGGTGAAGGTCTGGGCGATCGTGCCCGCGGCACCTCCGTTGAGGTCGAGGGACTGGTTCCCCTCCGCCGCCTGCCAGAAGCCGTCGTCGATCAGATCGACCGAACCGGCCGTCACCCGCCACGGGCCGAGGGACTGGCCGGCGGTATGGGTACTGAACGAGTTCGCGGGGGCGAGCGGATACTCGAAACTGCCGTTGTCGAACCGGCTGAGCGCCGCGGCCTGGGCGGGCACGGCGAGGACGGCGCAGGTCGCGGCGAGGGCGAGGGCCCCGGCGACGGCGGTGGTGCTGGCACGCAAGGCAGACATGGAACCTCCGTGAATACGGATCGGGTACGTGTCGGACAGGTGTCGGTACGCGTTGGACCGGGCCCCGCGAACCGGCCCGGCGGGCATATTTCCCGCCCGACGAATTTCCCGTTGATCTGCCCGGACGCCAACCCCGGAGCGGCAGCGCACTTTGGCTCGAAGCGATTGAACGGTGCCCCCGGGCGCCGGTTTGGGGCCGGTCGCGCATTCGCTTGCGCTACCCCGTACCCGCAGGTCGTGAAGGGTTTCGGGGGCTTTCGGGATTTCCCTGTGCCGAATCGGATGGATATTTGGACGGGGAAACGATCCTGCGGTGGGGGGTGGATTCCGGGATTATTTCGAGCCCGGCGAGATCTGAAGGAGACGACCTGGCCAGGTGCTTCGGTTGCGCCTTCGGCTCCACCTCTTGAAGACTGCCTGCGCCGGCTTTCCTCTGGTGGCAGGCATTCGGCCAGTGCTATGCACCTTTTGTGCCCTCATGTGCCGTAGGAGAAATCATGAGCAAGTGGACATCCCACGGAGCCGTTGCCGCGGGTGCGGTACTGCTCGGCCTTTCCCTGTCCGAGGTCCTTGCGTCCCCTTATTCGATCTTCGCCGTCCTCGCTGGAACCGGCCTGCTCGTCGACGGGGTGCGAAGGATCTGTCAGCTCCGACGCCCCCAGGGTGCCCAGGACTCCGGGAACCTGCGTGGTTGATCATGCGGCTGCCGTCTCCCGGGAGGCGCCCTCTCGACGGACCGTGAACCGCGCTCCGAAGAATGCCTCGCGCTGCGTACTACGTCATGTGTACTATCCGGCGGCATGCGAACCCATGACGCCCAGACCCTCGTTCTGACCGCGCTCACCGAGGGGCCCCTGCACGGCTACGCCGTCAACTCCGCCGTCGAGAAGCTCTCCGGTGCCCGGCTCGGCGCGGGCAGTCTCTACGGGGCGCTCGCCAGACTGGAGCAGAAGGGGCTGGTGGAAGCTCTGGAGGCGGCGGGCCGCCAGCGGCCGTACCGGATCACCGGCCGGGGCCGGGAGGTGCTGGCGCGCGAGGCGCGGACCATGGAGCGGGTCAGCGGGCAGATCCTGGAGACCGTGGCCCCCGACGAGGTGCACTATCTCGACCGGGTGGCCGCGACCGGTGCCGGCCGGACGTACAAGCACGTGTCCCGGTACGAACTCCGGGCCGGAGCCGGGCACACCGTCCTCGACCTCGGCTGCGGGCCCGGTACGGATCTGGCCGCCCTCGCCGGGTGCGTCGGGCCCGGGGGCGCGGTGATCGGGATCGACGCGAGCCGCGAGATGGTGGAGCTGGCGCGGGAGCGGACCGCCGGGCTCGGCACGGTCGACGTACGGCTCGGGGACATCCACCGGCTGCCGCTGCCGGACGCCTCCGCCGACCGGGCCCGTACCGACCGGGTCCTCCAGCACGTCGACGACCCGGCGGCCGTCCTCGCCGAGGTCCGGCGCGTCCTGCGGCCCGGCGGGCGGCTGGTGATGGCCGAACCCGACTGGGACTCCCTGGCGATCGACCACCCGGACCTGGACATCGCCCGCGCCTGGACCCGGCACATCACCGACCGGATCGTCCGCAACGGTGTGCTCGGGCGGCAGCTTCCGCGGCTCGCGGAGGAGGCGGGCTTCGCCGTACCGGCCACGACCGCGGTGACGTCCGTCTGGCGGGACGTCGGCGCCGCCGACGAGATCCTCGGCTTCCGGCGGAACACCGAACGGGCCGTCACCGCCGGATATCTGACCGGGGAACAGGGGCGGAGCCTGCTCGCCGCACTCACCTCCGGCGGACACTTCCTGGCCTCGGTGACGCTGTACGTGGTCGTGGCCGAGGTGCCGGAGGCGCGGCGCTGACCGACGGGCGGCGCCGACGAGAGCGTGCGGGGTGACTGAGCCGGGACGTCCGGCGGGGTCCGCGGGGTGCGGGTGCGGCCCGGCGGGGTCCGGTGGAGGGCGTACGGGTGCGCGGCCCGGTCACCGGTCGGCGGCCGGGCCCGCGCCCGGTGCCTACGGCGCCGGTTCGTACGTCACATGGTCACCCGTGCAGTCCGCCGCCAGCTCGTAGAGCCGGGTCTGTTCCGTCGTGTCGACGGTCAGGCCCCAGCGGAGCTTGGTGGCCAGCCACTCCGAGGTGTAGCGGCAGATGGCGTCGGAGGCGGGCGGCAGCCACTGTGCCGGGTCCTGGTCGGCCTTGGAGCGGTTGGACCTGGCGGTGACGGCGACCAGGGAGGCGGCCTGGCCCTGGTCGTTGGCGTACGCCTCGCGGCGGGCGGCGGTCCAGTCGTCCGCGCCCGAGTCCCAGGCCTCGGCGAGCGGAACCATATGGTCGATGTCGAGCGCGGCGGCGGAGGTGACGGTGGTGTCGTCGTAGTACGACCACCACTCGCCGCCGGTCAGGGCGCAGCGCGCGCCCACGGTCGGGGCGATGACGGCCTCCGAGATCAGCACCTCGTTACGGGTGTTGCAGCCGTCGGGCTTCAGGCCCCCGTTCCAGTGCTTGAAGGAGTCCCGCTGGTAGCCGGTCCGGTCCTCGTCGGCGACGGTCAGATCGTTGACGGCGAGCAGGATCGGCACGGTGACGGGCGCGGCGGCCCGGGCGCCGGGGGCCGGGGCGCCCGCCGGGGTGCTTGCCGGGGCGGTCGCGGGGGCGGTCGCGGGGGCGGGCTCCGCGGCGGCACCTGCGGGGGTGGTGACGGCGAGCGGAACCAGGGCGAGAGCGGCGGCCGTTGCGGCGCGCTTCAGATGCTTGATCACGTCAACCTGAGTACGTGTCGTTCACCCTCGCGCGGTGCGATGAATCGGCCCGCTGGGCCGGACGGCGGAGCCCGTTCACCGGGGAAACGTTTCTGTGAACCGGCCGCCGGGCGCCCCCGGAAGTCCGGGGCGTGACCCGCCGTGCCGTGGGCGCGTTGTCCCGGCATGACCAAGACCCAGCGCATCCTCGCCGCCGTCGCCCTCGCCGCCGGTGCCTCCGCCCTCTCCGTGACCGGCGCCTCCGCCAACGGACACCACACCGGTGCGCAGGCGCCGCAGGGCGCGATGTCCCTCACCGACGGGGTGGACGCCATCAACGGCGGCATCAAGGACCTGAACCAGCTCAACCAGCTGATGGAGATCCCGAACCACCTGGCCCCGATCCTCGACCCGGTCGCCCAGGTCGCGGGCGCCATCCAGTAGCGGCGGCGGGGCCGGGCGCGTTCCCGGCCCCGGCCTGCGGCGTTCCGGCCCGCGCGGAGGTCCCCGGAGGAGTTCTCCGGGGACCTCCGGTGCGTCCGGAGGATTCCTCCGGAAAAAACTTCCGGGAATTTCCGCCGCCGCTGTCGAGAACCCCGCTCCGGCTCCGACGTCCCCTGTGAAAGTTGCCCGGGAAGGGCAGAGGCGGGACAACCGCCCGAGGAACGGCGTCACCGACAGAGGGATGTGGAGACCATGAAGTACATGATTCTGATCCAGGGCAACCAGGCTTCCTACGACGCGATGGCGGGCAAGGCATCGCCGGGCAACCCGGCGTGGAGCGAGGAGCAGCTCGCCGCGATGTTCGCGCACATGGGCGCCATCGCCGACGACCTCGCCGAGTCGGGCGAGCTGGTGGACGGCAACGGGCTCGCCGAGCCCGGACAGGCGCGCAGTGTTCTGGCGGGCCCCGACGGCAAGCCGGTGATCACGGACGGGCCGTACGGCGAGACCAAGGAGGTGCTCGCGGGCTACTGGCTGGTGGACGTCGCGAGCCTGGAGCGGGCGACCGAGATCGCGGCCCGGGTCGTCGCCTGCCCCGAGCCGGAGGGCACCGCGCCCCTGCCGGTCGTGATCCACCCCATCGCCGAGGCCCCGGCGGGCGCCTGACCCGCGCTAGCGGGCGCGGCCGGTGTGGGGTTACCGGTGCCACCGGTGCCGGTTCCGGCAGGCGGCCGGTCACCTGCCCGCTTCCTGCCGGGACCGTTCCGCGGCGACCGGGAGGGACCCGGCCCGCGCACCTGCCGGTGCCGTGCGGTACTTCCCCGCCCGCGGACCCGGCAGGTGCGGACGGCCGGGTAAGGGTACGGGCCCGGCCTTCCGGACCGGATGTCCCGGGCCACCGGACCCGACGCCCCGGCTCCTCGGGCCCGCCCCGCCCCCGGCCCCGCGGGCTCACCTCGGTGGCCCGCCCCGGCCCCGGCATCCCGGCCCCGGCATCCCGGCTCCCCGGCTGGGCCCGGCGACTCGCCCGAGGGGCGTGATACGTACAGCGGCATGAGCCGTAGCCGTACGCACGCCGATACCGATACCGACACCACCGATACCGGCAACGATGCCGCCGCCCCTGCCGCGCCCGCTGCCGATGCCGGCTCCACTGCCCGGTCCGGTGCCGGTGCCGATACCGGTGCCGGGCCCGGCACCGTGGACGGGCTGCTGCGCCTGCACGCCCCGCAGGTGCTCGGCGCGCTCGTCCGCCGGTACGGGCACTTCGACCTCGCCGAGGACTCCGTCCAGGAAGCGTTGCTCGCCGCGGCCCGGCAGTGGCCCGGCGAGGGCGTGCCCGCCAATCCGCGCGGCTGGCTGATCAAAGTCGGCGCACGGCGGCTGACCGACCTGCTGCGCGCCGAGGAGGCCCGGCGCCGCAGGGAGGAGAGCGCCGCGAACCTCGCGCCGCGCGACACCTTCACCGCACCGCCGCCCGGGGAGGACCGCGCCCCCAGCGACGACGACACCCTCACCCTCCTCTTCCTCTGCTGCCACCCCGATCTCACGCCCGCCGCGCAGATCGCGCTGACCCTGCGGGCCGTCGGTGGGCTGACCACCGCCGAGATCGCCCGGGCCCATCTGGTGCCCGAGGCGACCATGGCGCAGCGCGTCAGCCGGGCCAAGCAGCGGATCAAGGGGCTGCCGTTCGTGCCGCCCGGGGCCGAGGACCGGGACCAGCGGCTCGCCGCCGTACTGGAAGTGCTCTACCTGATCTTCAACGAGGGCTACACCGCCTCGTCGGGGGAGCGCCTCCACCGATCCGACCTGGCGAGGGAAGCGATCCGGCTGACCCGCCGGGTCCATCTGCTGCTGCCCCGCGAGGGCGCCGTCACCGGGCTGCTGGCGCTGATGCTGCTCACCGAGGCACGGACCCCCGCGCGCAGCGGCCCGGACGGTGAGCTGGTCCCGCTGGACGAGCAGGACCGGACGCTCTGGGACCGTACGGCGATCGCCGAGGGCACCGCCCTGGTGGAAGCGGCCCTCGGCCAGGGACCGCCCGGGGTCTACCAGCTCCAGGCCGCCGTCGCCGCGCTCCACGACGAGGCGGCGCGCGGCGAGGACACCGACTGGCCGCAGATCCTCGCGCTCTACGACCTCCTCGTCGCCCGCGCCCCCGAGCCGATGGCCCGGCTGGGGCGGGCGGTCGCGGTGGCCCGGGTGCACGGGCCCGGGGCCGGTCTCGCGGCGGTGGCGGAGCTGGCGGACGGGCTCGCCGGGCACCACCGGCTCGACGCGGTCCGGGCGCATCTGCTGGAGGAGGCGGGGGAGACGGCCGCGGCCCGGGAGGCGTACGAACGGGCGGCCGGGGCCACCCTCAGCGCACCCGAGGCCCGCTATCTGCGGTCCCGCGCCGCCCGGCTTGCCCCCTGATAGCCGGGTTGACCTTTACGTAACGTCAACTCCTACCGTTCGGTTCATGGAGTGGTCGATCCAAGAGGTCTCCCGGCGCGCCGGGACGACCAGCCGCACCCTGCGGCACTACGCGGACATCGGGCTGCTGGCACCCCTGCGGGTCGGGGCCAACGGCTACCGCTACTACGGGCCGGAGCAGCTGGTGCGGCTCCAGCGCATCCTGCTCCTGCGCGAGCTGGGGCTCGGGCTGCCGGCCATCGCCGATGTGCTGGCGGGCCAGCGGGACACGGCCGCGGCGCTCCGGGCCCATCTGGAGCTGCTGGAGCTGGAGCGGGACCGGCTCGCCCGCCGGATCGCGTCCGTACGGACGACTCTCCGCAAGACCGAGGAAGGGGAGGAACTGATGCCGGAAGACGTACTCGACGGCTTCGACAACAGCCGGTACGAGCAGGAGGTCACGGAGCGCTGGGGCGGGGACGCCTGGCGCGACAGCAACCGGCGGTGGCAGCAGCTCGGCGAGGAGGAGCGCCGGGCGCATCTGCTGGACCACGAGACGATCGCCCGGGACTACGCCCGGGCCCTGAGGGAGGGCGCCGGGCCCGGGGACGAGGCCGTCCAGGCGGTCACCCGGCGGATGTACGCCTGGCAGTCGCTGATGACGGCGCCCTCGAAGTCCCACTTCATCGGGCTGGGGGAGATGTTCGCCTCGGACCGTCGCTTCGGCGACAACTACGACAAGTACGGGGAGGGGACGGCGGCCTTCGTCCGGGACGCGATGCGGGCCTCGGGCGGGGCATCGTGCTCCCCGCCGGGCAGGGCCTGCCACGGCGCGAGCCGGTGCCGGTCCCCCCAGGTGTCCTCGGGGCGCCCGGCGCGG